>CANJMU010000030.1 GCA_947475135.1 Silvanigrellaceae bacterium | reverse complement strand
TTGAACTTGGTCTTATGGGAATTGAAATACCAGAAAAATTTTCTGGCGGAGGAGGTAGTTTTTTTCAGGCCATTTTAGCAATAGAAGCACTTGCACAGATTGACCCAAGCGTGAGTGTTTTTGTAGATGTTCAAAATACTTTAGTTGTCAACTCACTGTTAAGAAATGCCTCTCAAAAATTACAAGAAAAATATTTACCAAAAATGGCAAAAAATTCTGTTGGCGCTTATTGTTTAACAGAACAAAGCAGTGGCTCCGATGCTTTTGCATTAAAAACAAGAGCCCTTGATAAAGAAACACACTACGAAATTTCTGGAAAAAAAATATTCATTACAAACTCTCAGGAAGCAGAAATTTTTCTTGTGTTTGCTAATTTAAATCCACAACAAGGTTACAAAGGCATTACCGCTTTTTTATTAGAAAAAAATATGCCAGGTTTTTCTATCGGAAAAAAAGAAGATAAATTAGGAATACGCGCAAGCTCAACCTGCGAATTAATTTTTGAATCTGTCAAAGTCCCTAAAGAAAATGTCGTTGGTGAAATAGGAAAAGGATATAAAATTGCCATTGAAACTTTGAATGAAGGACGAATTGGCATTGCGGCACAAATGCTTGGACTTGCGGAAGGTGCTTTTGAAGGTGCCGTGCAATATGCAAAAAACAGGGAACAATTCGGAAAAACCATTTCCAAATTTCAGGGAATCCAATTTCAAATTTCCCAAATGGCAATTCAAATCGAAGCCGCAAAACTTATGGTTTATAATGCTGCGCGCCTTAAGGATTGTGGAAAAAACTTTGTAAAAGAAGCTGCAATGGCTAAGTACTTTGCTGCGGAAACAGCAGAATTTGTTTCAGGAACAGCGCTTGAAATTTACGGGGGTTATGGGTTTATTAAAGATTTTCCTGCAGAGAAATTTTTTCGTGATTCTAAAATTGGAAAAATTTACGAAGGCACCAGTAATATGCAGTTGCAAACTATTGCAAAAATGATACTAAATGAATGATTCTTTTATTTGAGGGGAAATTTTTTTATGAGAAAAACAATCGTATATTCAGCAGTTTTAAATTCTTTTGTTTCTTTAAGTGTTTTTGCTCAAGGTAACGGGGTTCAAGTCCCAGCTTCCAGTGGATCATCTACTCAGCAAGGCTCTGCCTCTGCCCCAGCATGGATAAATCTTGTACTCATTGGCGGAATCATTCTTTTTATGTGGTTATTCGTCATTCGCCCTCAATCGAAAAAAACGAAAGAGCAAAAGCAATTTGTTGATTCTTTGCAATCGGGAATGGAAGTCATTACGAGCGGCGGGATGATTGGCACGATTATTGAAGTCAAAGACGCAATTGTGACTTTAAATCTGGGAAATACTCAGGTCAAAATTTTAAAATCTTCTATTTCTGGCAAAACAGAAACTCAAAAATAAATAAAAATCCTATTTTTACAATAAGTTTTCTTCTTGTAAATGAGATCATCTTAATAAAGGCTTGCTATGAAAATAGAGCTTAAAAAACTTTGGCTACTTACTTTGCTTTTTTTATTTTCTGCCTGTGGAAAATTAACACTGACCAACACAAACGTCACTGTTCACGACAGCGATATCTCGGCAATCACTCACAACCATAATTTTTTTTCTGTTGTTCAATCCCCTGAAATGATTCATCTTGGGGATTTTCAACTTGCAAAACAAGAATTAGAAACGCCTTCGGGATTGTTTACAAACAAATCCTCTGCAAAAAAAAAATCTCCTTTCGAGCTAGAAATCAACAGTGACTATTCGACGCTTTTAAGTAACACAGAACTTCTTGTTAAAAATGAATTTTGGAAAATACAGGTGTCCAGTGACAAAGATGTCGATTTAATCCCTGTCGAACAAGCTGACCCTCTAGCCATTGTGAATTTAGATGATGTTTATTTTACTTCCAGTGATTTTGATAGGGACAATATTTTTACAAATCCATTTTTAAAATCTTCTGACAAAAATAAAGATTTAGGAAAAATTCAAAACGGAAAATATCTGATTGGCGATACTGTTATCAGTAAATTATATATTATGAAGTACAAGTTAAAGGCCGATAAAGATAACAACTCTCATCAGACAAAAATATATTATGGCATTGTTTCTATTCCCGTAGATAAATCCTCTCAGAAACCACTTGTTATGTTTGCTCACGGCGGTGATTATGGAACAAGTTTTTCAGAAATGATAACTTTACTGAGAAGTAATTTATCCAATTATGTTGTCGCAGCACCGCTCTACCCAGGCGAAGGATTGTGCCCACAAATTGCTGTACAAAACGTCGGCTGTATGAAAATCACTAATCAAAATTACTTCTTTGATATGAAACCACACTTTTATAGCCCAAATATTCCAAATATGGGTTCCGTAACGAAATTCAATGCTCTTCGTTCACCAGCCCAAGATGATGTGATTTCCTATTTAGGAATGTACGAATCTATTGTTAAAAAAATAAATTCCAAAGATGATATTTATTTTCAAAATATTTCCATTCTCAATCCGACACACAATTCTGAAAAAGCATTTATCAATTTTAGTTATTATGGAGCCGATGGGCAAACTCCTTTTCCTTTAATCCCCAAAGATTCCAAGGCTCCTCACACAATTGGACTTTCTGCAAGTCGTGGCGGAACAACATTAATCGCCGCCCTCGGACGCATTGGATTGCTAATGAGCGCAAATCATATAAATTTTCAGCTCACAAAGGAGTATGAAAATTTTCAATTTCCTTTGTTTAGCGGAGCTATTTTTGTTGCCCCTCCCACATCTTTTCTTACAGGCGAATTACGGTTAGTTTTTAATGCACTTATCACAAGTCCAACTGCCGGTATTTTTGAAAAATTACCGATGGTTTCCGATTTATTAAAAACCCCTGCCATTGCCGATTATAGAAATGATAAATCCCCTGGACAATCACTTATTTCTTATGATGAAAGTGATCCCAAAACATTTCAAGATTCCCTGACGAATTTAGTTAATTTTGTTGCTTTAAGTGATATTACTTTTTTAGCGCCCTTTGTGAGCACCGCAGTTCAAAATTGGGATACCTATTCTGTAACGCTTAAGAACAATAAAAGTAACGAGATTATTCACGCAATGGCCCCTGGTTCAGTGATTTTCTTGCATGGCACCGCAGATCAGGTTGTTCCGGTTTCTGAATCTACCATTGGAAATGAAGCCTTGAGCGGAACTTGGGGAATATTATATGGAACGACTTACAGCCATAGCAATAACAACCCCATGAAAAATTGGAAATTTTCCAACTGGATTGTGAATACAAATTTAATTTTTCCTGGTTTGGGTTCTTCGCAATTTATCTTTCAACCAACGGATGAATTCTATAATTTAAACTGCGTTCCAGATCAAATGTCTTCCGATAAAAAAAGTGAAGTTTTATTTAATACAAAACCAAATATTCAAAGATGTTTTGGTCATGGGTTTTCCGAAAATTCAGATGGACAAGACACAGTTGGATCTTATTACGATCATTTAGATGCTTCTTTTTATACAAGCCATCTTGTCAATCCTGTAGATTCTTTCAATGAAGATTCAAATCTATTTGTACTCACCTCTAATAAAAGAAATCCGGCATTCAATAACTATCCTTCTTTTTCCTTTGGAAGAGATTTGGAAAATATGTCTATCTTTGAAAATTGCCAAAATAATTATTTTGACCCAACAAATGGTGTTTTTAGCGCTCAAGAATGGTCTCAAAAATGTTTAAAATATGACATCAATTCAACGAAGGAACTTGAATGGACTTCATTATATACAACAATGTCGCTGACAACGAATACAATAAAAATCCCTTTGATGTCCCCGGTTTTTAAAAGATACATCAACAGCGAAAATCAAAATCAAGAATTAATGAATACCATTGCCTACGGAAATTATAATAAAAAGATTCCAAGTAATTCAGTAACTCCTTTCGATATTATAGATATTTGGTTAAAAACAGTTGCCAGCGAAAATTCGCATATTACAGAAAATTCGACCAGCTACCCGACCTCTTTATTTTTTGATTATAAGACGAACTAAGGATATTTCATGAAAGTTAAATTATTTTCCCAACTTTGTGTTCTCGTTTCAATTTATTGTTCTGGAGTTTGTTATGGCGCAGAAGGGAATATGGGTTCTGTGACAGACGCACAGAATCAGGAAATGAAAAAAAAAGAATTACAAAAAAAATCAAAAGATGAAAATGAAATTAAATTACCAGACTTCGCTGTTGTCCCAACGGCAAAAACTCTTCCAAAAGGAATATTCAAAGCGGATGTTCCCTTAGCGTATACTTTTGGCAATTCTGGATTTAACAATCACTTTGAGCGCAAAGAAAATGGATTTGAAATCCGTCGCGTGATGTCAGCTGTCGTTTTGCAATATGGAATTACAGATTCCCTTTCTTTTGGTCTTGGTCTTCCGTACACAATACACAATGGATTACAAATGAACGGGGATAAGTTTAGAAAATCTGATTTTCTTAAACGCTATCTGAATAAAGCGATTAGTGATGTGGAAGCCAATGCCCCAACAGTTCTGTGCTCAGGAAATCCATGCACGAGACAATATATTTTAAATGGCGGTACGGCAGCAGCAAATGCCCCAATTTATTTGCCTACCGGTGAGATAGGGACAATCATAGCAAATCAGCCAATTATTGAGAGTCTGGAAAATATTATTACAACTGCCGCCGAACCCAAGGAAGGCGTGAATGACATAGGCGATCTTCAATTAGGTTTTTTATGGAATTTGGTTTCACCAGAAGATAAATTCATTCCATTCCCCATCTATTTTTCATGGGGAATGGGCTTACGAGTTCCTACCGGGAAATTTAATGTTGCAGGCGCATTCCGCCAAACTGGTGGAGATGGAACATTAAGCACAGGCGGGGGAACGGTCGATGGAATATTAAGGACAAATGTTGATTACGCTTTTAGTCCCGCAGCTTTTTTAAGCTGGCAAAATCAAGTAGAATATTCTTTTACCGACGCAGATTTCAGCCGAAGCTCTATGACAAACCCAGAAAATTTTAGTTCAGCAAACCCAAATAATGGATCTGGAGACAAAGGATATGCTGATACTGTATCCAATCAACTGACCTTTTCTCGGCAAGGTGTCCGAATCTACGGAATGGCTCAATACGCCTTAGGTTTAGGAACATTTGCAAAAGCTCTTAAAGTTTTCGGAGTTTATTCCCAATTAAAATACAATATTGCTGCGAAAACGTTATTAAATGGCAAACCTATTTATGTTCTAGGCGATCAATTTTATTTGAAAGATGATTCTGTCCATCCGGACAATGGTCGGGAACAATTTTATTCTGCAGTGATGGGATTTAAGATCAATGGCTTGCCTGTTAAATTCCCCTTAGAATTGAGCACAGAGTTTGAATATCCTTTGATCGGATCCAATCGTTTGGTTTCACCAATGAATGTGATGTCGACTTTAAGCCTCTACTTTTAATAAATTTTCTTATTTCATTTTTATGAGGCCTCTTTCTTAACCTCAGTTTCGAGACTAGGAAAAAGCTTATTGACCTTCGAAAAATTCTCTGAATTGCTCCATATACTCTTCAATTGCAGCAGAATGTAAACTAGAGACAGAAGAAAGACTGACGATTGTATTTAAATTTGAGTCCGCTTTGCTTGCCACTTTAATTCTTTCAAAAAAGCTTGTATTGACTTTGGAAAGTTCATCATAATATTTACCATAATGCTCTAATCCCCAATCGGGGGTTTCCCCTGCTTTCATTTT
The DNA here is from genome assembly GCA_947475135.1 of Silvanigrellaceae bacterium. The sequence goes on along the minus strand of CANJMU010000030.1, from coordinate 1,700 downwards.
ATAATATTGCTTCATGAAATAATTGCAGGCGCCGCGATAAATCGTTTCGTCTAAGGAAGCAAATGGCAAATGAAAATAAGCCAACCCTTTCATTTGTTTTAAAACAGGGCAAGGACTTGTCGCCATGACCAATCCAACCATTGCCCGAAGTGCTGATTGGGCATCACATTTTTTATAATAAAATCGATCGGGAGCAATGACCCAAGCATCAATGACCTCTGTCGAAAGAATATCTTTAAAATGAGCCATGGTTTGTTCAACTTCCACAGCTGCTGGGCAGTAGGGTGTTGTTTCTTTTTTTAATGGACAATTGGGACATTGGTTGAATTCTAATTTCGTCCACTCTGGTAAATTTTCGGGTTCTGAATACTCACGAGAAATATCCACCTCAAATTCCATTTCTGGCCGACTCTCAAAAACTAATTTATAGAGAATTTTCATTCTGAATCTTCCTTAAATAATTAATGTTAAATCAGATCTGATTAAGGTAACACTTCCGTATCGTTAGAACTTTCCACCATGGCGTATCCATAAATACCCTCGGACCAGGCCATAATTTTGTGCATTTTTCCTGACGAAGATTTAATTTTTTCCAATGTTTTTGTTTTAGGAAAATTTTGTTGGTTACGTGAAAGCTTCATGATGTACAGCATCCCTTTTTGAATGTCAAAAGGAGAGATAGGGCGGTGAAAATGACTGTGCTTTGATTTTTTAAGATGAATACCAACCGCAGGATTTCCTTTGATTGTAAAAAACCTCCCTTGAAAACCAGTAAAATCATCGGTGATTAATTTTGGAATTGTTGGGGTAAACGGTTTTCCTTTCCAAGTATCTTTAAGGACCAAAGAAAAATTTGAAAAATTTCCATCCAGATTAAAATCAGCTGGCAGGAATGAAACTTCATGCATTTGCTCAACATCTATTAAAAAATTTCCTTTTTTAGGAATATTTTTTTCTGGAAAAAATAAGGTAACGCTTAAAATAAGAAATAAAAATAATACTGAAAAAACAAATAAAATTGGGGATCTATAAAAATATCGAAATAAAAAATAATTTTTTTGTGAACCGACAGGTTTAAGTTGGATATTATAGTTGAGCAAAGTGCTTTCTAGTTTTTTGGACGCTTGGGAACTTAAACTATTTTGAGAGACATAATTTTGAATTTGCCTTTTTGTATTTTTTTTTAAAAAAGAAAAAAACATAGAAAAATACCCCACCTCGACCATCTCTGAAGGGTATAACGCGCTTCAATTCTATTTTATTCCATAATGACGTAGGATATTTGACAATAGGTGAAAAAAAAAATATTTTTAAAGTGAGAATATTCTTGAGGTGCAATATGAAACCTACTCAAAATGATGCAAAAAAAATCGCAGTTCTGTTTGGCGGACGCTCTAGCGAGCACGAAATTTCTTTGCGTTCTAGTATCTTTATTTTGAATCATATTCCTTTACGATATCAAATTATTCCCGTTGGAATTCATCGGGATGGACGTTTTTTTTATTTGGAAGGTGACTTGACTTCCAAAAATTTCAAAGATGTGACGACAGAACATTTAAAGAGCATTATTGATGGCCATGTTCCCTCTTTGTTTCCTTATGCTAAGGTAACAAAAACAGCTATTTTGCCAATTCCAAAAAATCAACTGGATGGATACATCAACACACAATTTGATATTTTAAATACAAAGTGTGATTGCT
>CANJMU010000029.1 GCA_947475135.1 Silvanigrellaceae bacterium | reverse complement strand
CTTTCGTCTGTGGTTTTTCATTTTGTGAAACCATCCGAAAAGTCTTTTCTTCCACAGTGGAAATCTTTTGATGTTTTAAACGAAAGTGTCTCCAAAAATATTTCTTTTCCCAAAAAATTAGTTCCAGTCGCTTTCAAATCCATGCATTCGGAAATTCCAAAATTAAACTCCAAAGATGTTTTGTTTCTTGTTTTTATTTTATTTTTAATGGGAGTTTTCTACAAAGGAGGACTCTTTTTGAGGGATTTAAAAAAACTAAAATCGATTCTGCACACAGCGTTACCTTATAAAGTTTTTGGTAGACTTTCAATCTTGGTGTCAGATGAATGTGCTATCCCTTTTTCGGTGCGCTGGTTTGGTACTGCATTTATTATTTTGCCGATTTCCCTGCTGAGTTCTAGCGCAAATATGAAAATAGCTCTTGCCCATGAAGGTCAGCATCACCGCCAGGGAGATTGTCTTTGGGCTTATTTTATGGAGGCTCTCACTATTATTTTTTGGGGAAATCCAGGTATTCGCCGTTGGCGTCAGATTTGCAGCGAATTGCAGGAATTATCCTGTGATGAGGCTTTGGTGCGTCAGCAAAGAATTTCTGCCCATGATTATGGCCAATGTTTATTTCAAGTTGCGCAGACTGCGTTTGATTCTTCTGGAATCTTACAAGGGGAGTTTGCGTGCACGGTCGGAATGACATCGAAGTCTGAAAATCCAAAAAATTCGTTTCTCACAAAAAGAATTTGTCTGCTATCCCAGTATCAATTGCATGCACCGCAAAGATTATTGTTCGGTTTTATGATGACAATAGCTGCTATTTTTGGGCCGCTTTGTACGGCTTATGCCACAGGCCATTTAATTTCTGCTGATGTTACTTTAGCTGAAATAGATTTAAGTCACAGAAATATTCAGATTCAAAAAATTGTGAATGAAGAGATCATCAATGCTGTCCATCATTTTCACGCGAAATCGGGTGTGATTGCAGTGGCAGATCCTTCCAGTGGAAAAATGATTGCCTTTGCAGAATTTGGCGATACCAAAGAAAGCTGGAAATCCCGATTGTTTGAAGCAGGATCTTTGATCAAACCGTTTATCGCTGCGGGGGCCCTTGAAAAGGGTGTCGCCCAAGCAAATAAAGTTTACGATTGCCAGGATCCCTATTTCGTTGAAAACACAAAATTTGAAAATTACGATCACACTTTTGGTGATTTCACTGTGGCCGATGCCATTGCAAAATCAGTCAATATTTGTCTGATTCAAGTTGCAAAAGATTTGGGTTCCTCTGAATTTGAAAAAACAATGACAAAATTTGGTTTTGATATGACTCAATGGACCCCAAACAAAAGTCATAAGTTACGACTTGCCTTAGGTGCCCTAGGTGAAAACATTCCTGTCAACATAAGTACACTCACCAAATCCTATGCCATGCTTGCAAATAATGGACATGATTTTTCAAACTCCCGGTTTGTGGTTTCTGAAAAAACGGCAAAAGCTGTCACACAAATGCTTGTGGGAGTTGTCGAAAATGGAACAGGGAAAAAAGCAGCCCTACCTGGAATTTCCGTGGCAGGAAAAACAGGAACCCTTGTCGAGAATGAAATGAATTCCAAAGAAAATTCTCATTCCTTGGCACTTTTTGCTGGCTATGCTCCCGCGAATCATCCTCGTTACGTGACTGTTGTTGTGATGGAAGATGCGCAACAAAGTAATAAGTCAGCTTCCATAAGTGGAGGTTCAATTGCAGCCCCTGTCTTTCACGATGTGATGAAAAAAAGTTTGGGTGTTTCTCTTCCATGAAAACAGAACGCATCCAAGACAATAAACCAATTCAAAATCAACAAGGAGATCTCAATTTATGAATTCATTTCAAAAATTCACATGTTTTTTATTTGTTACCTTAGCGCAAATGAAATCTTATGCTGTCCCAAATCAAAATAAAAAAATAGATGATTTAGCTCAAAATTTTATGTCACAAAATAAAGTTCCTGGAATGTCTATTGCTGTTCTCAATCAGGACAAAACACTTCTGTTCAATTATGGCTCTGCGAATGAAACAGAAAAAATTAAGGTAACAAGCGACACCATTTACACAATCGCTTCTTTTACAAAAACATTCACAGCAAGTTTATCTGCAGTGGCTTCTGTTGAAGGAAAATTAAATTTAGACGATTCTATTTCTCGAAATTTTTCGGAATTAAAAAAATCCTCCGCTTTTCAGAAAATAACAGCGCGAGAATTGCTTGGACACGTGTCCTCTTTGCCATTTGATTTTGATCCTTCGCCAAAAACCTACGAAGAGTTTATCAAAGATCTTAATCAATGGGTTCCCAACAGATTACCAGGAACTGCCTATCAATATTCAAATATTGGGATAGGGTTGATGGGTTATGTTTTGCAAAAAATCTATACTCAAAATTATGAAAATTTATTAAAAAATAAAATTTTAAATCCCTTGAATATGAATTCGACTTATTTAAATTTACCTATGGAAAAAGAAAAATATTTAACAATGGGCCACGATAAAAATAATACGATTGTCCCTTATCGCAAAGAAGTTGGCCTGATGTTTGCTGCTGGGGCCTTAAAATCGACAATTGCAGATATGTCCAAATATTTAAATGCTCAAATGAATCCATCGACTTTGAAAAACACAAATCTGTCCAAAGCCATTTCTATCGTTCATGAGAATCAATATTGTTTTGAAAACAAAAAAGATTGCGAGCAATTGGCGTGGCAAGCACATATCATTTCAGAATTAAAAAACGTTACAAATGGAGGTGATTCTTTATTTATAAATTATGATGGCAATGGCAATGGCAATGGCAATGGCAATCCTCTTTTTGCTCAAAATAAAAAAATTATTCCTTATAAGTCTTTTTCAAAAAATAAAATATTTATCGATAAAACAGGTTCTGGATATGGAATGTCAAGCTATATGGCCTATATTCCAGATCAAAAGAGAGGAATTGTGATTCTTTTAAACAAGGTGATTGGTGACGAAAGAATTCAATTGGGTCGGAATATTTTATTACTCAACAAGTAAACACCGAACCAAATGTTTTTCTCCTTGATTTGTTTTAGGTAACAATTGGGGGACTTCGGAGTGACACCGATCGATCGCAATGGGACACCGCGTGTGAAATCGACAACCCTTTGGTGGGTTGCTGGGGCTTGGTATTTCACCAGATAAAACTTGAAGGTCTTTTTTCCCGATTTTTTCAAGACTAGGAATACTTTCTAACAAAGCTTTTGTGTAAGGATGTTTTGGATTTTGAAATAACTGTTTCTTTGTTGTGTACTCAACAATTTGACCTAAATACATGACAGCCACATGATCGCTAATATGTTCTACAACCGCAAGGTCATGTGCAATAAAAATATAACTTAAATGATATTTATCTCTTAAATCCATTAACAAATTCAAAATCTGGCTTTGAATCGAAACATCTAAAGCACTGACGGGTTCGTCACACACAATTAATTTTGGCTTGAGCGCAATAGCCCGCGCAATCCCAATGCGTTGACGTTGACCACCGCTAAATTCATGCGGATAACGTAACAATGCGTCTTCACTCAGACCGACTTCGGAAACTAATTTTTTGAGTTCCTGATCTTTTTCCTTTTTATTTTTAAAAATTTTATGAATATCAAAAGGCTCGCTTAATATTTCTTGAATTGTCATGCGAGGATTTAAACTAGAAAAAGGATCTTGAAAAATAATTTGAATATTTTGTCTTAGTTTTCTCATTTTGGAGTGATTGTAATTGGTGATATCCTCATTCTGAAACAAAATTTTTCCAGAATCAGGCTCATATAATTTGATAATTGTTTTACCCAAAGTGCTTTTCCCACAACCAGATTCACCTACAATTCCTAAGGTTTCACCTTTTTTTAATTGTAAGGTGACATCATCTACAGCATAAACGTCACCAATTTTTTTTGAAAAAATTCCGCCATGAATGGGAAAATATTTTTTTAAATTTTGAATTTCGAGAAGAGTTTCCTTGTTATTCATGAAATATCCTTATTGCTTTAAAAAGCAGGCGACTTTTCTTTCAGAATCTGTGTGTGATTTTGCGGGAAGCAATTCTGGTTCGACTTCCCGGCATTTATCAAAAACAAAGGGACATCTTTCTTGAAAGCGACACCCCTTCGGTAAATTTTGATATTTAGGAACAATTCCAGGAATTGTTTTCAAACGTTTTAAATTTTGACCCATTTTTGGGATAGATTCTAAAAGACCTAATGTATAAGGATGCCACGGATCGGCAAATAGATCTTTTGCGCTAGAAATTTCGACAATTTTACCAGCGTACATCACAGCAACTTCATCACAAATTTGAGCCACAACGCCAAGATCGTGAGTGATGAAAATCATGGCCATTTGACGTTCACTTTGTAGTTGGTTCATCAAGCTTAAAATTTGAGCTTGGATTGTGACGTCCAGTGCCGTTGTAGGCTCGTCTGCGATGAGTAATTCGGGTTTGCAGGCCAAACTCATGGCAATCATAATGCGTTGGCGCATTCCCCCACTCAGCTGATGCGGATATTCATAAAATCTTTTTTTGCAATCGGAAATTTTCACTTTTTCGAGCATAGAAATGGAAAGTTCTTGAGCCTCTTTTTTTGTGACTTTATTGTGAGTTAAAAAAACTTCGCTGATTTGATCGCCAATCGTTAAAACGGGATTCAGGCTGGTCATGGGATCTTGAAAGATCATAGAAATTTTTGCGCCACGAATTTTTTGCATTTGTTTTTCTGTAAATTTTAATAAATCCTGATTGTTAAAAAAGATATTTCCACCCTTAAAGTAACACGGTGGTTTTGGAATTAATTGCAACAAAGACAAACCTGTCATGCTTTTTCCGCAGCCAGATTCCCCAACAAGCCCCAAAGTTTTTCCTTTTGACACATGAAATGAAATATCATCAATAATTGGAATATCTTTTTTTCCGTCGGAAAAAGCGGTGATTAAATTTTTGACTTCTAGGACGTTTTCAGTTTTTGCGAAAGCATTCATAATGACACCCAAGATCAAACTTAAAATCGAATCTGTTTCCTTAGGATACGTGATGTGTTTCGTTGTTGCAAATTTGGCGTTTGGAACAATATTTTGAAATGACTTAGGAATGCTCATTAAATGTCGAAACAAGGTAGCATTTGTAAGAAATGAAAAAAGGAATTTTTGATGAATCAAATTCGGAAAAGTGCCAATAGAGGTACTGGTGAACATGGATGGTTGCATGCAAAACACACATTTTCATTTGCAGAATATTATGACTCGCATTATATGGGATTTAGAAAATTACGTGTTATGAATGAAGATAAGGTTGAGCCTTCTCAAGGATTTCCAACGCATCCACACAAAAATATGGAAATTGTAACTTATGTCATATCGGGGCAATTACAGCATAAAGATAGCCTAGGAAATGGTTCAATTATTAAACCAGGTGAAGTGCAATTGATGAGTGCTGGAATTGGAATTCAGCACAGTGAATCGAATCCTTTGAATTCTGAAATTCTTCACTTATTGCAAATTTGGATTGAACCCTCTGTCAAAGATGAAAAGCCTACTTATCAACAAAAAGATTTTTCAATTTCAAGTGAAAAAATGACTCTTGTTGTTTCTCAAAATGGAGAAAAAAATTCTCTTCAAATAAAGCAAGATGTTAATATTTATAGAGGAATATTAAATCATAATGAAATTTTTGACTATAAGATAAATAAACAACGGCATTATTGGATACAAATTGTTCATGGAAATTTAAAAATCAATGAAACTATTTTTCTTGAGCAAGGGGATGGTTTTGCTTGTTCTAAATCTGAAATCATTTTATTTTCAACAAAAGATTTTAAATGTGAGTTTTTAGTTTTCGATCTTCCTTAAATTTTTTCATGACAAAATAATTAGAAACAATTATGAGAGAGATGTTTTTAAAAAATATTTTTTATCCAAATTAAAAAAATTTTTTAAAACAAGGATAGAATGCTTGGAGTTTTCATAATGAATGAATTGGATTTAATTGTCATTGGCGGTGGAGCTGCCGGATATTTCGGAGCCATCGCCTGCGCCGAATCCCATCCTGGGGCCCGTGTTTTAATCTTAGAAGCCACGGCCCGTGTCTTAACAAAAGTCAAAGTATCAGGCGGTGGCCGCTGTAATGTGACTCATCATCAGTTTGATACCAAAAAATTATTGACGTCTTATCCGCGCGGTCAAAAAGAATTGATTGGTGCATTTCATCGTTTTCAGCCGAAAGACACCATTGCTTGGTTTGCAGATCATGGTGTTGAATTAAAAATTGAAAATGATGGTCGTATGTTCCCTGTCACGGATAATTCCCAAACAATTATCAATTGTTTAGATGCAGCCGCAAGGAATTCTGGTGTCATTTTACAAAAAAACAGTTTGGTCACAAAGATAAAACCTGTTGCTGACGGATTTGAAATCAAAATAAAATCTGGTGAATTTCTTAAATCACGTTATCTTTTGTGCGCTAGTGGAAGCATGCCTTATGGGGTGCAGCTTGCGCGTGATTTGGGGCATCGTTGTGTCGATCCTGTTCCCTCTCTGTTTACTTTTGAGATCAAAGACCCCTTGCTTGAAGGTTTGCCCGGAGTCAGTTTTCCGATGGTACGCATCCATCTTAAAATTGAAAACTGTGACAAAGAATTTGTACAAGAGGGGCCGTGTCTTATCACTCACTGGGGATTAAGTGGTCCTGCTGTTTTAAAACTATCGGCATTTGCTGCACGCGAATTACACGCCAGTGGATACCAAGCAACTGTTCGCATCAATTGGCAATTCCCACTCAAAACAGAAGAAGCATTACAGAAATTAGAAACTTCCAAAAAACAATTTCCAAAGAAAAAAATTATCAATGCAAATCCTTTTGGTTGCACACAAAGATTCTGGGAGGCATTGCTTCGTGAAGCGGGCTTGAGCGCTGAAAATTTGTTGGTTGAAACAAGCCAAAAAAACTTCCAAGAACTTGCAACTCGATTGACCCAATTTCCATTAAAAATGACGGGCAAAGGTGTTTTTAAAGATGAATTTGTGACTGCCGGTGGAGTTGCCCGTGAAGAAATTGACTTTCGTACGATGGAAAGCAAAATTCAGCCGGGTTTGTATTTTGCAGGTGAAGTCATAGATATTGATGGCATCACAGGTGGATTTAATTTTCAGAATGCCTGGACTGGCGGGTGGATTGCAGGTAAAGATGTGGCTTCGAAAATATAAGTTGATTCACTTTTGATAAATTGAAAAATACAAACTTCTGACAAAATTTTCTCAAAAATCTTAAAAAATGTTCGAAAAGAAGAATATTTTTATTAAAAAAGAGGAATGTAAAATGTCGAGTGGAAGAATGATGGAACCACGTTCAGTCCCTTGCGCAATTTGCAAAATTCTTATTTTAGTTCCAGCTTTACCAGAACCTTATGGCCCTGTTTCAGGATTTATTCCAGATCGTGGTTTTGTTTGTCAAAGGTGTGCCATCGAAGCAGGTCACAGAACTATACCTGACGGAAAACTCAGTTTTTACGATTTAGGAGCAAGAAGACCAACTTTTTTGGACATCAGAGGGCTGCAGGGATGTCTAGAAACTATCAGCGG
>CANJMU010000028.1 GCA_947475135.1 Silvanigrellaceae bacterium | reverse complement strand
CGCGTCATGCGTTGCTCCTACGCTGCGGAAATATTTGGTACCCATCAGAAAATTTGCAGATGAGTTGATGTAATTAAACTCTGATTCAAAAAAAGAGTGATTGAAAAGTTCCAACTGCAGACTAGGACTCAATGTATTTAAAAATAAATCGCTAGGTCCGCTTTCTTCGGAACTATTTTTATTTTGTGACCAGGGTTGTAAATAAGAAAAAGTATCTTCTAAAAATAAAGAAATTTTTGCTGGTCGAAACTGATAACTTAAATGAAGTCGGATTCCCTTTTCATTTAAAAAATCATAATAATGACTTATAGAAGTAATATTCCCATTGACTTTATTTTCGACTGAATATTGACCATTGTAACGTAACAACGAGTAAACGCCTAATGAAAATTCATTCAATATTCTTCGATTGACATAATTCAAACTTCCATTGAGTTCATTCGAATTGAATAAATATTGAAGAGAGAGTTGAATGAAATCCCGTTCCATTTTGTCTTGAAATGGGATGGCGTTGATTGAAATATTTGATTCGTTGATAGGCGGAAAACTTCCATAAGGATAAAGATAAAAAAAAGAATGATCCCATTTTGCATCTTCTGTTTTTATGTTTGTTACCTTATTGTCTTGATTCGTGGAATAATCTTTGATTTTTTCTTTATTGATTCCGGTGTATTGATTGAATACTTGAATATAATGGTCTTCATAAAACGGATATTTTCGAATTTTAGAGAAAATGTTTTCTGGCTTGGATTTTTTCCAATTTTCATAATCCAAATTGAATTGAGTTTTATCTAAGGAAACTAAAACGTATTTCCCTTTCCAATACACCCAAGCAAAAATATTATTGGAATTTTCTTGCGAAGGAGCAATATTTTCTAGGCGTTCAGTAAAAATAGAAAGTATTTTTTTATTTTCAATTTCATTCAACGGATTCAAGTGAATCTGTATAAGTGATTGTAATTTATCTTGATAGGTTAACAATAAATAATTATTGTTGGATTCATCTATGACTCCATTAAGAATCCATTCGTTTTTTGGAAGAATTGTTTTTGTAACCTTATTTTCACAGACCTGTTCTAATGATGTCGCATCGTTATTTGTCGAAAGAATAAATTTTGCACAAATTTCATTTTGTGTTGATGTGACAAATTGAATTGTTCCAGGGATATTCACGCTATAAATTTTTTCAAAGGATTTTTTTTTGTGACGGTACAAAAAAATTTCATTTCTTCCAAATAAACTTGTTGCCACATAAAATTCATCCTTTGATTTTTTTTGAAGATCCAAAATGGAATAAGGTTTTTCTTTTGTTGAAAATTGAATTTCTTCTGTTTTTAAAATATTTTTTGAATTAAAATTATCTTTGTCACCTTGAAAATAAACAATATTTAAATTGTCACCATAGGCAGCATTTTTGTAGAATTTTCGACTTGTTGTGACTGCATAACTATTTTTATTTTCATTCAATAAAAACAAGTTGGATCCATTGGTTTTTATTTTCATTCGAATCCATTTATTTTTTTCAAATAAAGATGGTTTTGTCGGTTGGGCTTCCAAAATAAAACTTGAAAATCCATTTTGAGAATCGGTCATTTGGCTGAGGATAATTTTATTTTTGAATTCTAAAAACACCTGAGGTGTTTCCAATTCTAAATATTGATTGATCAAACTCTTGCGAATGCTTGGTAAGTTATCTGTATATTGGATCCAATATTCTTTTTCCCATTTTTTAAATTCATTATAATTTTCTTGTGGAGACATTTTTGTGTGAGCAAAAATCCATTGATCGACGGGATTATAAAATGGAAATGATTTTGTATGATTCGAAATATCATTTAAAAATTTATAGATATTTTTTGTGTGTGTTTTTTGTAATAAATACTCTAAAAAGGCACCAGAAATAGCGTAGCCCATCAAGGTTTCATCGATGTTCGTGTTGTAAAGCGAATGCAATCTTTCCCAAGTGGGCCAATGATTTTGAAGTGCGGCACTTCGTAAATAATCATCTGTTTTTTTTTGTCCCAAACTTTTTGTTAAAAATTCTGGAAACCCTTCGATAAACCATGTTGGTAAGGTACCAATTGACAGTAATCTACCAACGGGCCCTAAAAAATTATCGAAGTGTTCGTACATCAATCGATGCACAAGTTCATGTTGATAAAAGGATTGAAATCGGCTTAAATTTTGCACGCTTTCAATATTCATTGTTGCAGGGTTCGAGAATCCCGGCCCTTCATTTCTGTTCCCAATAATGACCCCGATGTTTGAAAAAGGACTTCGAATGGGTAAATTTTTGCTCCATTGATCTTCGCCGACTCCTGTGCCAAATAAACTTGAAATATAGGGGTAAGAATCGACAAGTCCTTTCATTAAATATTCTGCATTTTCTTTTTGATCGGGATCAAAATAAAGAACAAAAGGTGGAAGGGTCAATGACTTCCAAGAAATATCCGGTGTGTTCCCTTGGCTGAATTGTAAAAAACTGGTTGGTACGGAGTAGACGGATATGAAATGAGTCAAAACGAAAACAAGAATCATTTTGTCAAATATTTTTTGCATGGAGGGTTCTATCCTTTCCCGGTCAAAAAAATAGCTTAAACTATTTGTGTCTTCTCTCAAATGTTACTTTAAGTTATAGATGGAAGAGTGGATTAAGGGAAATAAGGTTACGTAAGAAACTTAAGGAGAAAAGTATTTCAAGTGTTATTTTAAACATGTTAGACACAAGACCAATCTGGGACAATTTTGAAGTTCTTTTCTTTTTGTCGAGCGGGGTTTTTGTTGGATTTATTCTTGGATATTTATTTCCATCTTTATGGAGAACCTTTCGTCGCGCTTTTTTTAAAAATTTCCAATTTTTATCTCAACCTCTCGTTAAAAATAAAAATTTTTTAAATCCTGAATGGTTAAGTCCAGATGAAAATAATCACGAAAAAAATCATTTATTTTCTTTAAAATTTTATGATCAAATGAATTCTGCAAGATATTATTTTCAAAATTCTTTATTTAGAAAATCAGCAGAGATTTATATTCATTTATTAAAAAATAAAAACATTTCAAGTCACGATACCCAACGTGTTTTTTATGAACTTTCTATGGTTTATGTTCAACTTGGTATTCATAGTTATGCATTTGAGACGGCGTTTGAACTTTTATGCCGATATCGTCTCAATTCTTTTTATTTTAATTATATTTTGGATGTTCTTGAGCTTGAGCCTACAGAACTTAAAATGAACCAATGTTTAGAAAATTATAAGGGATTTTTATCAAAAGATATCTGTAAAAAAATATCCAGTCTTTATCTTTCTTTGGGAAAAATGGAAGACAATCAAAAGACAAAACTCAATCTCATCCAATCTGCACTCAAGTGGTTTCCTTCAGAGGGAGAGGCCTTAGAGTTATTATGGGATATGAATTTTTTTAAAAATCTCGAGGATTCTTGTGCTCATCCCGATCTTTTTTTACCTTTTTTACCAGAAGCGCTTTCATTTTTAATGAAGCTGCAAAAAGAAGTGGACTGTTCTTCCGTGCTTGTGGGAACAAAACTATATGAAATTATAAAGTTATTTATTAAAAATAATCAATTATTAAAAGAATTTCAAAAACAAAAAAAATATATCTTTCAAAAATTTTCTTTGCAGGAGCCGTCTACAGATCTCAAAAATTCTTACAAAGAGTCTATCTTCTACGCAATAATTTTGTTAGGAAAGAAAAACGAATTGGCAGACAATCAAGATTTTTGTGATTTTATTGATGCTTTAAGCTATGAATCTGGATATTTTCAAAAATGTCAGGTTCAACTGGATAAAATTTCTAAGGAATTTTTACCGGAAGCACTTTCCTTTCATAAATGTGGTTTTTGCGGTAATATTCAGCAAAAATTCACTTGGAAGTGTCCTTCATGTCACATGCGAAATGCATGTTTGCCAACGTTTCATTTCAACACTTTTTGACGAGAGTATGAGTTCCATGTCAACAAAAATAGGAGCATTAACCCGTTGTATTGCTATTGATGCACTCACTCATATTTTAACCCGTCGTCTGCACTCAGACTTGGCTCTTGAACGACTTTTTCAGGCGCACGCAGAACTTCGTACCCTAGATAAATCCTTTATTTTCGAAATTGTGATGGGATCCTTGCGCTGGATGTACAAAATGGACTGGATATTATCTCATATGGTTGAGAGGCCTTTAAGCTCCCTGGACCCTCGTGTGTTGAATGCGCTTCGTGTTGGTATGTATCAAATTTATTATATGGATAAGGTTCCCGAAAGGGCCGCTGTTTCTGAAAGTGTTGAAGCCATTAAACAGGTTGGTGTGCCTCATGCGGCTTCTTTGGTCAATGCTATTTTGCGCCGTGTCGCTAAAAAATCCGAATATTTTGCAAAACCAGACAAAAATAATAATTTATTAGACTACTACTCCATGCATTACTCCCATCCTAAATGGATGATAGAACGATGGAGTTCATTTTTATCTCAAGAAAAATTAGAACATTTATTATCCCACAACAATAAGCAGCCAAAGCAAACTTTACGAGTCATTCAAAGAAACTCTCTTCCTGATGAGAGCGATAATTTAGCAACTTATTTACTTAAAACACAGTCCATTAAATCAAATTTTAAGCCTCTAAAAGGCGTTCTCAATATTGAAAACTTGCCAAAATTTCATGAGTGCGAAGCCTTTAAAAAAGGTTGTTATATTGTTCAAGACGAAGGTGCTCAATTATGTATTTCGCTTCTGAAGCCAAAAAAAGGCGAAAAAGTTTTAGATGCCTGTGCGGCGCCAGGTGGAAAATCTATTTATTTGTGGGATGAAGGTGTTGAACCCGCAGATTTAACTGTGTGCGATTCGTCAGTTCGTCGGCTTAAAAAAGTTTATGAAAATTTCACTCGGGTTGGTTTAGAAAATGTGAATGTCGTGCATGGTGATGTCTCTCTCAAATTCAACGATGTTCTTTTTGATAAAATTGTCATTGATGCTCCATGTTCTGCCTTGGGTGTCATTCGTCGCCATCCAGAAATTAAATGGCAAAGAACCTTAGAAGACATTGAATCTTGTGCAAAAAATCAAAAAAAATTGCTAGATTCTTTAGCCAAATCTGTAAAAGTTGGTGGCGAGTTACTTTATATTGTTTGCAGTTTTGAAAAAGAAGAAACTGTAGAACAGCGTGCAAATTTCTTAGCGACCCATAAAGAATTTGAAATGATTTCACTGATGGATCGTGTTCATGATTTTTATAAAAAGTACATTGTTCATTCCCAAGAACTGATAATTTATGCAGGAAATCAGGATGATTTAGATGGTTTTTATGCAGTGGTATTTAGAAAAACAAAGTCCTCCTAAATCAATAAAGGAATGTGAAGTTAAGTTTCTTTCATTCCTTTTTCTCATGGATTTTTTTGTAAAAATTGATTAAATTGAATTTCTGTTAATGAAATTTCTAGGAGTTTTATGTGAAAAAAGAAAATGATATATTCGAAATCAACAAAGATACTGTCTTATTCCAAATTCAAGAATCTTTTGATGCGCGTTATAAAGATCAACAAAAATTTGATTCCCATTTAAGATACGAATCCTTTTTAAATCCTGAAAAAAACCAGTCAGAAATCAAAAAAGATATCCAGTTTTTTAAAAAAGAAATGAAAGAGATTGTTGAGCATCATAAAAATATTTTGCCACAATATCGCAAGCAAGAAAATATAAATTTAGAAACCATTTCTTGGTTTACTTTGTCTGTGTCTACATTTGTGGCAGATATGCAACAACTTTATTATTCCTTATTTCAAAATTCGTTACCTTTGCTTTCTGTGCATGAATTTCCAAGAAAAAATTCTAGTCACACTTTGGCTCTTGCACTTCAAAAAATGCAAAACCCACAGGACGAAAATTTTCAATTATTTCCGTTGATGGATGCAGAAAACAATGATGTAACAAATGAATTTATTGAAGAATTTTGGAGCTTTGTTTGGTATTTAATTCGTCAATCTTTCGGAAAATATGCAGTTTTATTTCAAGATTATTTATTGTGGAAATATGTTGAAAATAAAACAAAAGATGGGGAAGAAACCGATTGGAATATTCATCCTCCATGCGGTGAAATTTATCGAAAAACATTCAAACAGTTATTTGATTACAAAGACAGACCAGATTTTCGAAATAAGAATCGCGGGTCAGAAAAGCCTTCCTTTAAAAATAATTCGAATGATGACAATCGTTCTGCACAAAACAATGTGAATGACGAAAATCAATCGCCTCAAAATAATTCCAGTGAAGAAACTCAACCCAGATTTGGGGCCCATAAAGAAAAAACTTTCGTGTCCCGCAAGGATATTGAAAAAAATAATGGGCGATTTGTGAAAGATAATTTTCGGGACAAAAGACAATTTCGTGAAAAAACAACAGATTCAAAACAGTTAGATCTTGCTTTGCAAGAAGTTCATGAAGGCATTGAAAAATTAAAATCTCAGTCCGATTTAAAATCTTATGGGCTTAAGCCACAGAATTCCTTTGTGCGCAGGCAACAACATGTTGTCATTACAGATGCCGGTTACCAAACGGAAAGCGTTGGTGATGGTGATGAGCGTTATGTTTCAATATTAAATAAGTAATTGTTTTAATCTTCCATAGGTGTTTGGAGGAAGGATGCAAAACTTCCAATAACGCAAAATGCCGTGATGCAATAAAAGATTTTTGCGCCCCCTTTAGCGAGGAGCGCCTTTTTGCATTCTTCCAGGGTGTGAACTCTGGAATGAATATTATGGCTGAATTCTGCTAACGTTTGCGCTGATAGGTAAGAAATAGTTCCGCCTGTATAAAATGTCATAAATGTCAGTGCTTGCTCTGTGAGTTCTTTTTGCTTTTGTTGTTCTTCTTTTTGTCTTTCTGAAGGGTTTTGATTGCTCTCGTAGTAGGAATCCCATCCCGCAGAAAAAGCTTTTAAGTAGTTCTTTGATACGTGACCGAGTGAAATAGCATGCGACATCAGATGTTCTTTTAGGTCAGTAAGAGTTTTCCAAAAATTTTCATTTATTGTTATGTCATTAGGAAGAAAACTCATAACCATCCCGGCGACCTTTAAGCCACACAGGTACGCATTTTCATCCTCTGTCCCAGAGGTTGTTCCTTGAAAAATTCTATCAAAAGCTTCGTCATAAATTTCTGTGTTTTCATCTTTGGAAGCGATTTGTTGAATTTGAATCTTTGTGACGTTATCAAAATTATCCTGAGGGTTTGTGTTTAAAGAAAAACTTCGTGAATGCTTTGGCAGGTGAATGTCAATCATAAAATAATTTTTGGATGGTTGAATATGATGAAAGCGAAGTGAAATTTGATTTTCAGTCTCTTCTGCGCTCAGATTTTTTTTTGCGCGGAATTTTAAACGGGCTTTTTCTAATTTTTTCTTTGTCTGGCAGGTTTTGTGACAGCTAACGACAGAATCGCCTAAACTAAAAGAATGAGTCGAATTTGACTTTGTGGGTTCGTCAATTGCTCGAGCGATTATTTTTTTAAATTGAAAGGACTGATTTTCATTTTGAACAAAGCTGTAGAGTGCCCAACCATTGAGACCTAAAGTCCCAGAATTTTACATACCAGGGAAATTCCTCTAAAACATAAGTCCTTTAAAACACAAGAGAATATCTTCATTTTATATTTGCAAAGACTAAAAAACATGGTACGTATATACACACCATGTTTTTTTGTAAAATTACGT
>CANJMU010000027.1 GCA_947475135.1 Silvanigrellaceae bacterium | reverse complement strand
TGTCGAATGCGGGTCGCCGTTTGGTTACGATGATGTTGTTTGTGATCCCCGATCTTTATTTTTTATGAAACAAAATGCCAAGTATTTTGGTCTTAATTTGACTTCTTTGTTGGGAACAAAAAAATCACATTATGAAAACTATCCTAAATGGTTACAAGAACATTCATTTTCTGATCCGATTGTTCAAATGGGCGTTGAATTAGGTTGTCATTTTTTTGTCTTTAGTGAAGAATCCGCAGGTCCACAAATTTCCCCGGTTCAAAAAATAAATTCCGTTGAAAAAAAACCTTTCCCAAATTGGGATGGTGAAATTTCTTTAGGGGTTAAGTTAACAACAACTCAACAAGTGGTGATTGCTGGTCCATGCATGTTGGAATCTTTAGAGCTCGGTTTAAAAACTGGAAAATATTTAAAAGAGATTTGCGATAAAAATAACGTTCCCTACATTTTTAAAAGTAGCTACGATAAAGCCAATCGAACAAGTCAAGGGGCGCAACGAGGTCCCGGTTTAAAAATAGGCTTAGAATGGCTTCAGAAAATTCGTCAGGAATTAAATTGTCCTATATTGACAGATATTCATACCCCAGAAGAGGCCATAGAATGTGGGAAATATGTTGATATATTACAAATTCCTGCGTTTTTATTTGAAGATAAAGAATTGTTAGCAGCCGCTGCGTCCACTGGAAAAGTCGTGCAAATTAAAAAAGGTCAGTGGGCGTATGCACAACAAATGATTGATATCGCAGAGTACTTGCATCGTTTGAATTGTTACAAAATCATTCTCGTCGAACGTGGTACCTTATTCGGATACAATAATTTGGTGGTTGATTTTCGCAATTTAGTCGATATGAAACGCAATCAACACGCGGTTATTTTTGATGCTACGCACGCTGTACAGCTACCTGGTGCTGGTGATGGGAAATCTTCGGGACTCAGGCACATGGTCGAACCCCTTGCGGCAGCAGCACTTGCTATTGGTGTGAATGGAATATTTATGGAAGTGCACCCAGAACCAGAAAAAGCATGGTCCGATTCAGAGAGTCAAATTCACTTTCAAACAGCCCGAAATATCATTGAAAAAATGTCTCAAAATAAATGAGATTTTTTGTATCACTCTATAGTCTTCCTTGTGTGTTTCTTTATTTATTTTCATGGAAAGGGATTTTATGAAAAGAAGAGAGCTTTTATCTTATTCAAAATTAATGACTTTAAGTTTGCTTCCTGTTTTTTCAAAATCTATTGCAAATGAAAGTAAACAAAAAAATGATCAAAATTTAGAGTCATTTTATTTTGAAAAAGAAGATCAAAATTATCAATTATTTAAAATATATGAAAATGAAGATGCTCCTTGTCGAACAAATTGCATTCTTAAAAAAGAGGATTTTTTATCTTTTGGAAAAAAACCAATTTTTTATTTCCCCTTTCATCAGCAGCAGATTGACACCAATTATTTTTCTGTGTTTTCTTCGTTTGAAAGTGCAAATAAAATTGGTTTTTATGAAATATTATTAGATTCTTATAATGAAAATGATACTTACAAGCTCGTTTACGAAATGTCCGAAAGTCAATTCGAGGATCTAGGCTTTCATAAAAATAATTTAATTGTGACTGGGTTGAACGATTTAAGTCCTGATTATTCTCATCCTTATTTAGTTCGTGGAAAAGAAAAATTATTTATCATGGCTTTTCATAAAAGCAAAAATAAATTTGAAAAAATATCCGAGTCTCTCAATTTCTATGAAAGTTTTGGAATTCATTTAGATGATCCTCAAGTCAACATCACTTCAGTTCTTTCGGATGCATTGGGTGTGAACGAAAATACTTTTTTTGTAGAGAGTGTTCATTTCGGTCATTTATTTTTTGCTGTGATGCCAGACACATTTGAAATTAAAAGTATTGTTCGATTGGAAAATGGAACTATTTTTCAAAATGATTCTGGGGATAAATGGGTTTATACAAATCATTCTTCGCAATTTATCAAAGATGTTTTCTTACAAACCATGAATGTTTTTTTGTCAGATAAAAAAGAAAAATTAATATTATTTTTATCGTGCAATAATGATCTTGTGGCATTAAAATCTGTTTTTGAAAATGATCATTATGAAATGAAATTAGTTTGCATCCAAAAAAATGGAACACCTTTTTTTAATTCCAATCATTTTTGGAAGGGCGTTGGAACGGAAAATTACCATGGGAAATTATTCAATGTTTTAGAATCTTTATCCCTAGAAAATTCTGAAATGTTACTTTACCATAATGCGGAAAATTTATTAGGAGTGACATTGTCCCAGATTGAAAATCGAGTTTGTTTTCAATCTGTAGAGATTTCTTGTGATTTGGATTTCCAAAATCAGGTTCGTATTTTTCGAGATCAGTGGAATTTATTTGTATTCAATTCAAAGAAAAAAGTGGGTGAAAAATACACAAAATCTTTATTCAGAAATTCTTTTTTAAGAGATAAAAATTTAAAAAATAATCTTCCTGTAGATTTACGATATCGTTTTTTTGCATCTTTTTCCGATGATGAAAATTCCTATTTTTATTCTGTTACCTTAAATAATGAGCCGAATCATTTTAATTTTTCAATAAATTCATTCAAAAATTCACCGTTTCAAAAAATGAGTCTCTCTTTTTCGCGCATTCAGGAAGACGGTTCACTGATTCAAAATGACAAATCTTTTCTCAATTTAAAACCACAGAAAAAATATCGCAAAGATTTTTATTATCAAGGAAATTCGTATCATTGTGACAAGCCAATAGAGGTTTACTCTGACGAAAATGATGGTGAGTATGAACCAACATCGGGCACGTGCTCGGGGGCTCCCAATGCGGATATTTTGAGTTGTCGAACTCGGGATAATTCACAAACGGTTTGCAAAAGGCCTTCAGAAGATCATTCAGGTGGTTGGAATCCGTGGTGGGATTGGCGTTCTGTGGGTATTTTAATTGGGGCGCTTTATTTTCTTTATTTTTGCATTTCAACTTTAATTTATCGTTATAATAATGAAGAGGGATGGTGGCGATCTATGTGGGAAACGATTAAAGATTCTGTTTTGTGGCCGAAATATCTTTATCGTGCTGTCAGAGGAGCTGTGCCTGTAACCCTTGAAGCTTGAAGAGGGAGGGTAAGCCTTCAGTTATAAATCAAATGTTTCTGAACCTTTTCATAAAAATGATCGGAAATTTCATCCCCAGATTTAAGATAATTTAAAATATTTTTCAATTTATTTTGATCTGAATTATCATCTTCTAGAAGATGATAAACAATATCATTTCCAAGAATTAAATGAATGGGCAAATGCTCAAAATTATATTCGTATCCGGGTTCTTTCCAGCTGAATTCTTTGGGGTGTGTAACCTTACAGAAATAAAGAAACAAAAGTCCTAAATTGTACAAATGAATATTTTCATAATGGAAGATATGAATTTGAAGTCCATTGCAGATCTCGTTGTGGTGTTTATTGAAAGTTGGTCGAAATTGATGGGGACGAAAAAAAATACTATTGTCTATTTGAGAGTCGTAAAGGTAATATTTTTTGTGCTGAATTAAAAATTGAATGCATTTTTTTGCATTCATCCAAGGCGCACCAACCAATTGAAAAGGTAACGTTGTCCCACGACCCTCACTGATGTTTGTTGCTTCTAAGGTAACAAATGCAGGAAATAAAAAACTGCTTGTCCAAGTCGGAATATTTGGTGACGGCATTGCCCAAGGCATTTCTTGAAAAATTTTTAAAGGCGTGTTTCTTTTTAAATTCGTGCAGGGAATAATTTCATAATCTACAGTTAAATGATCTTTTTCAATAAAATAGTTTCCTAGCTCTCCCATGGTTAATCCATGTCGAAAAGGAATATCATACCATCCAACAAAACTATGAAATTTGGGGTCTAATAGATGTCCTTCAATATTCAAATATTTTTTTGGGTTTGTTTTTGAAATATTTTTATTTTGCAAAGCAAGGCCAATGGGATTGGGACGATCTAAAATCACAACTTTTTTTTTATGAAGGGAAGCCGCGCGTAAACAGGCCGCCATTGTCAACATGTAAGTATAAATTCGACATCCAATATCTTGAAGATCAATCACCAAGGTATCAATAAGGTCAAAATGTTCCTTTAAGGGTTCCCGTGTTTGTGAATATAAACTCAATAAAGGAATTTTTTTTCCATTGGGAAGACGATAAAATTGATCTTCTGTTTCTTTCATGTTGTCTTGTTCAGTTTGATAATAGCCATGCTGGGGCCCAAAAATACATTTTAATTGATCGTATTTATCTCGCTGATAAATGACATCTATTGTGGGTTCATAATGCGAAGCAACAGAAGATTGATTCACGACTAAACCAATTCTTCCCCATTCGGAAAATGAAAGATGGTTATGTAAAATGAGATCGAGTCCAGTTTGAATCATTTTTATTTCCTTTCAGATAGAATGTTTACAAAATGTCAGATTGTAAATAATGCTGCAAATAATTTCCATTCATTCAAGAAATATAAAAACGAAAGAAGAGAAACCTTTGAAAAAGGAATTCAAAAATTCTCAAGGTAAATTTTAAATTTACTTTTTTATTTTTTAAAGGCCCCAGTTCATTCTGGATGGATGTATCAAGCTTTATGTTTCAAGGAGGAAGCAGCAATGGGTCTTAGGATTCAAACAAATATGCAAGCTTTAAATTCACAAAAAGCCTTGGATATTTCAACTCAATTAAATGATAGTTCTATGCAAAAATTAAGTTCGGGTTATCGCATTAATAAAAGTGCAGATGATGCCGCAGGACTGGCTATTAGTGAAAAATTAAAGTCAGATATTCGTGGAATTAATATGGCAAAAAGAAACGCAAACGATGGTATTTCCATGTTGCAGGTTGCTGAAGGAGGGATGAATGAAATTGGAAATATTATCTCAAGACTTCGTGAATTAAGTGTTCAGGCAGCGTCAGATACCATTGGAAATAACGAGCGTTCTTTTATTGATAAAGAATACACGCAGCTCAAGGATGAAATCGATCGTATTGCCCATTCTACGGAATATAACGGAACGTTGTTGATTGTTGGAAAATCCAATTCAGAAAGTCTGCCGGAAGAAATGCGCAAGCGGACCAATGAGCCTCCCTTTGAATTTCAGGTGGGTAAAAGCTGGGTCGAGCAATTTGATTCCCAAGATCCTGAAAAAGTTATGGGTAAATTTAAAAATAATCCAGTCAATATCATTCGCGCAAATTTTGATCAATATGACGTGACGACACATGGACTTGGTTTTGTTTCTGATGAGGGAGTTGCTGAAATCGGAACCTATGTTAAAAGCGAAGATGATAGTTCTCCTGCCACTGCATCAAAAATGATGGCACAAAAATCAATTGCAAAACTTGATGAAGCCATTTCAAGAATTGCGGGGCATCGTGCAGATTTAGGCGCTGTGCAAAATCGTTTGAATTCAACAATTAGCAATTTGGCAACGATGTCTGAAAATTTTAGTGCGGCGAATAGTCGAATTCGTGACACGGATTTTGCAGAAGAGTCTTCTAAAAATGCACAGGCACTTATTTTAAAACAAGCAGGTGTTTCTGTTTTAGCTCAGGCCAATCAGTCCGTCGCTGCAGCAGCACGGTTGGTAGGACAGTAGTCACTTAAATTGAGTGTTATTGAGAAGTTTTAAAAATATAAGTCAAAATATTGAATCAAACCCTATTGAATAATAATATAAATTAATTCAAAATAAATCATATCTCATTTTAAAATTAAAAAATTGATAAATGAAGGAGTCTATTTATGGAATCCATTTTACCACCGATTGTTCAATGGTATGAAGGAATGCCTTTACTAGCACATCATTTTCAACAAATGACATTAAGACAAGAAAGTCTCTCTAGTATTTCTATCGCATTAAAAGGAGATTACTATTACGGCATTCTGAGTATGGATGTCGATAAATCTGCATTATTGTCCAATGTTTTAAGAGTGACGAAATTAAAATGTATTTTTCCTAATGGAACGTATGTGGATTCCACTCAAATTCAAGAATTAAATATAGAATATAGTTTGGGAACAGAGTCTAAAGGAACGCTGGAATTATTTTTAGTTTTTCCAAAAATTTTTGAAAATAATTTTGTCAGCGGAACGCATCCTCGTTATATCAGCACAACTCGATCTGGAATTACAGATATCAACACCTCTCAAGAACCGATCCAATGTTTGTCGCTTGTTCCTAATGTTAAGTTAGAAAAAAAAGATTTTCTAAGTCATGCGTTTTATAAAATTAAAGCATTCGAGCTCAAATTAAATGATGGGGTTTGGGAAATTATTAATTTTTCTGCGCCATGTTTATTTGTCGAAAAAGATTCATTCATTCATAATATGTGCTCTGACATCTGTTTATCGATGAGAAAAAAGCTGTATCATATTGGCGAAGAAATTAAAAATAGTGGACAAAATAAATCGTTTAGTTACTTTAGCGAAAACATGTTTTTAATTTTAGGTTTGGGAACTTTTTTACCTCAGATAGAGGCCTTGCTTATAAATCATCAGTCTCATCCCTATGATTTATATATGTCGATGTGCTCTATTTTAGGTAGTATGTCACTTATGTCTGACAGCATGACACCACCTCTTGTCCCTAAATATAAACATGAAGATTTGAATAAAACTTTTGAAGAATTAAAAACTATTATTGAATTGTTATTAACGCGCGCTGTGAATGAAAAATATACAACGGTCAGCTTTGTGGAAGAAGAGGGTCGCTATGGAATTAAAGTATTCTCGGGAGATATTAAACGTGATTATATTTTAATTGGATTGAAAAAAAGTCATGGCGTGTCTGATAAAGATTCTAAAAAATGGCTACAAAATGCGGTGATTGTCGATATTAATAAAATTGATCAAGCAATGACAAATCGTGTGTTAGGATTTCGGCGTACTCATTTAGAAAAAACTGAAGATATTTTACCGACAAAAGATGTGCTTTTATTTAAAGTTGATTTCGAAGGTATTACAAAAGATTTAGACAATATTATTATTTTAAATAAAGATAATTTGGAATTTAAACCATTAGAGCTTTTTGTTTATAAGCCTAAAAAACAAAGACAACAAGAAGAAATAAAACCGGAAAACAAATCACAAGATCTGACTGCGGACGTTCTAATTCAAGAAAATAAATCTGAAAGCGATCCTGAAAAACCAATATCAGAAACTATTGGAGAGTAGAATGTTTTTCGATTATTTTACAGAAGAAAAAATATTGAGAACAAATTTATGGAAAAGAATAGACAACAGAAATAATTTGGTTGCTCAATCTATTGCAAGAAATATA
Source organism: Silvanigrellaceae bacterium (assembly GCA_947475135.1). The sequence continues at coordinate 462 of CANJMU010000027.1, read as the reverse complement.
GAAAGACTTTTTAATAATACCATTGATATTTCTTTAGATGAATATTTAAATACAAAACTTAATGTCAAACATTTTGGACTTCCTGATATTGTAAATTTACGTCTGATGGATTTATTATCCGAAAATAAATTACAACAATGTCTTTATCATGCACTCAACCATTTCGAGCCAAGACTTCGTGATGTGAAAATAGAAAATGAAGTTATGAATGGTGAAAATGTTATTGTCATTAAAGGTCGTGTTGCGAATGAAGAAGAGTTTTCTGTTTATCCATTTTTATATAAAAAATTAAATAAGTGAATAAAAAATTATGGTAGAAATTAATAAAGATAAATCAGAATACGAATATTTTGAAAAAGAAATGAATTATCTGAGAGATCGATGCTCCGATTTTTCAGAAAAATATCCTTCGATTGCAACCCGATTACGGCTCAGTCGAAACGGAAGTGATGATCCCCATAT
>CANJMU010000026.1 GCA_947475135.1 Silvanigrellaceae bacterium | reverse complement strand
TCTATCTTAAATGATGTGTTTGAAGACGACACAAAAAAAGTGATTTTATGGTCACATTTCGTAGAAAATATAAAGTTTTTACAAACAGAATATTTTGAAAAGTGGGGTGCGATTTCCCATACTGGTGAAATGAATTTAGCAGAAAGACAAGTCAGTATTTCAGAATTTCAAGACAATCCTAGTGCTCGATTATTTATTGCAACGCCTCAGTCTGCAAAAGAAGGGCTCACTCTGTTACCTAAGGATGGCAGAATGAAGGCCGATACCATGATTTATTTAGATCTCAATTTCGATGCATCCAGTTACATTCAGTCCCAAGCGCGATTTCACCGGATTGGTCAAACAGCGGAAAAATGTTTGGTCATTCACCTGATTGGACAGAATACAATTGATAATTATATCCGCAGAACACTCGTCGATAAAATGAGAACGGCCAGTTTACTTGTGGATAATAAAGATAAGGACTTTGGACTTCAAGAGTCTGAACCTATGTTTATGGACAAAGAAAATGTATTAAAATTATTTCAGGATGGGCAACTTTAAGAAAGTAGTAGTCCTCAATTGTTAATATTAATGAATAATTTCTTTGTGACCATCTCGGTAAACATAAAATGCATCCCCAATTTTTATTTTAATTTCTTCAATATTTTCAAACTTATTTATTGGTCCTAACCATTCAATTGAAGTTACATAAGCATCATCGACATTCGAATCTTTTTCTGTAGAGCTGAGTGTTACCGAATAGGCATCTGAAAAATTAGGAATATTTTTTTTAATAATATTATCAAGGTCTTTTAATTTATAATTAGATTTGATATTTGTTTGACTAAAATTGACTATTAAATCTTCACTTTTTCCTTTTGGTTTTTCTTCAAAGACTCCAATACTATCTTGAATGAGTGTTATCGCAGCTGATTTCGCAAAGTCTGTTATAAATTTATCGTTAAGTGGAGCAGCATTATTCACTTGGAATACAATAGAATTGTCTGCAGTGAAAGCATTTGTCGTAGATATATGATATGTTCCTAAAACATTTTGTAATATGTAACCTCGATAATTTTTGTTTATTAACTTATTAGATAAATCTAAAAAAGAATGTTTCAATTGCATTTGTTCACTACCAATAAGTCTATTATACGCATCTTGTCGTGTTAAATTGTTTGCGCTGTTGTTTGAGGCATAAAACTTTACTGGAGACGCATATGCTCCAATTTCTTGAAATATAGATAAACTAAGTATTGATAAATAAATTATATTCTTCATATTAAACCCCTAAACTAATTTTATTTTTTCTTTCTTTATGGTATCTAACTATGTGTCTAGATACACTCTAAAAAAGTTTGACACATACCTGCCATTGATTCTTCTTCGTAAATAAGAAAAAATATTAAAAAGACTTTAAAGTATTTCGGTTCATGAATATTTCATCATGTTCATTTTTGTTCGTGAATCATTAAGGAATATTTTCTTTCGGAGAGTAATATTATGACTTTAACAAAAGAAAAAATTGTTGATATGGTCCGAGCAAAATTTAATTTTGATTTGGCAGTATGTAAAGATATTGTTGAAGCTATTTTAGAAATTATGAAGAGCCGCTTAGAAAAAGGTGAAGAGGTTAAAATTTCTAGTTTTGGAAAATGGAGCGTTCAAGAAAAAAAAAGTCGCCCTGGCAGAAACCCTCATACTGGAAAAGAAATTATGGTTTCTGCAAGAAAGATTGTGACGTTTCATCCGTCAGAAAAATTGAGAAGTGGACTTAAGTAAACAATCTTGTTTACTTACCCATAATAATAAATGCAACAATCAAACCTAACAATGCTTGAAATTCAATAAGTGCCATTGAAATATAAAACATGGTTGAAACTTTATTGGCAACTTGTGGGTTTCTGCCAATGCTTTCAATTGTTCCTTTTGCAGCGTGCCCTTGCCCTTGTCCAGCCCCAACAACAGATAAACCAATCGCTAAGCCTGCGCCAATCAATTTAAGTCCTGTTCCAATAGATGTGTCATGTGGTGCCGCAACATCTTCTGCAAATGCAGGAAGTGCAACTAAAGACAAAATAACGAAAGAAGAAAGACGAGATAACAATTTTTTCATAAGAAAAACTCCTAAAATTTTTATCCATTCAAAATTAAAGTAACAAAAAATCCTTTTCTGTGAAAAGAATTTGCGCTTATAAAAAGCATAGGAAATTATTGGTAGAAAAAAAAGAATGGATTTTTCTTTTCTAAGATATCCAATAACCCAATTTCAATGATGCGATTTCGCGTCTAGTGCTAACTTGACGTAAACCACACTCAAAGTCATAAAAATAAAAGCTTGCAAGCAAGCCACAAAAGCGCCAAATCCAATAAAAATAGCTGGTATTGGCAGGAATGGAACACTTTGAGTGAGCATAGAAAAGACAGAAAATACTAAGTGGTCTGCGGAAATATTTCCAAAAAGACGAAGGGAAAGTGAAACAGGACGGGCAAGTAAACTGATAAATTCAATGATAAATAATAATGGTGCCATCCATAGTACGGGGCCTGCAAGATGTTTAACGTAATCCACGCCAGATTCTTTGAATCCGTAATAATTAAAGTAAAAAAAGCTTAAAAGACCACCAGCGAAAGTGAAACTCATACTTGCAGAAGCTGGCTCAAACCCTGGAACTAAACCAGATAAATTCATAAATAAAATTAAAATAAAAACGCTTCCTAAAACTGGAACAAAGCGTGTCCAATTGTATTCACCAAGGTTCGATTCTATGACAGAGGAAATGATATCCCAAATCGTTTCAAAAAAAGCGATAAATCCAAATTTGCTTGGTGGTAAGAGCTCTTCGTCGGTCATGGTTTCAGGTTTTCTCGAATAAAAACCAGAAACAATAGAAATAAATGCAATTAAAAAAACAACAAATGCAGAGGCCAAAACAGGTGACCAGAATTCAGCTTTTTCAAATAATTCAGCTTGGGAAAGCTGAGGAAAACAAAATTGAAATAACTGCGCTAAGATAACATAATACCAATTGACAATTTCTACGCCCATAGAAAAATTTCCCTCATTTTAATAAATGCAGAATGCACATACAACAAAGTGGAACTCACATCAAGAAACACGTCTATTTTTTTTGAAATTGAATTTGTTTTTTTGGAAACAGTTTTTTTTTAAATATAAAAAAACCAATTAAAACAACAAAAAAACTAGCTACAAATAACATCAAGTTGAATAATAATATTTTTTTTAAAAACCAAATGGCAAGAAGTAAACATGCAAGCGCAAGGACTTTGCCAGAAATTCCAATAAGGGAGTATTTTAAAGATGGTTTTCCAACGGCCTTCAAGAGAACTCCTTTGGATTTTGATAAAGAAGAGAGCATCCACAGTGCTCCGCATCCAATAAATACCAAACTAGTTAACATAATAGAACCTCATTTATTTTTATTTCTTTTTAAGGCGGCGGCTATTGCAATTGCGTGAAGAAAAACAACTAAAAACGACAACATAGTCTTGATTTCTATCGATTGCAAATCAAAAATTTTGCTCTGCCATACGAGGGCAATAAGGAGGACCGAAGAGAAGAAATATCCAAATAAAATACTAATAAGTATGATGTCTTTCACCGGAACTTGCTTTCCTTTCGTCTTTCTACGAGTATAGCATTCCGATTGTGGCTTTTCGTGATTCGTCCCCAAGGAATTTATTGAAATGTTAAATGAAAAAGAATTAATTGAACAGTTTATTCTTAAATTAAAAGAAAAGCTAAATGAATTCGGATTGCAACGATCAACAATCATTAAAATTTGTAAAGAACTTTTTCCGTTACAAGTAGAATCAGAAAAATTAATTTCCTATTGTCAGCACTCATTTTATTTAGATCATATTATTTTTCCTCAGATCGATGAATTTCAAAAATTAACTCAAATCATATTTGGAGAGAATTTTCTGTTTGAAGTTCATTCTGAAAATAAAAAAAAGAAAAAAAATATTTATAAAGAAGAAGTTGCTTCTAATCCTGAGTCTTTATTTTTAGAAGAAAAAGAGGAAGAAGTCAAAAATCCAGAAATTGTAGAAAATTGTCATGAAAATTTTTCAATAAATTTGAATGTTTCTCAAAATAATTTTTTGGTGGATAGCAATTCAACATTAAACTCAGATATGAATTTCACAGCATTTATTTGTTGTCAAAGTAACTACGCGGCCTACACGGCAAGCGAGGCGGTTTCTAAAAGTCCAGGGAAACATTCAAATCCCCTTTTTATTTATGGATCAACAGGCCTAGGTAAGACGCACTTACTTCATTCTGTTGGGAATGAAATTTTAAAGAATAATCCACAATTTAAAATTCGATACGTGAATAGCAATGATTTTATTAATGATGTCATTCACCGAGGAATTAAATCTGGAAAAATGCAAGAAATTCGAAAAAAATACAATCAGTGTGATGTTTTATTGGTGGATGATATTCACTTTTTAGAAAATAAAGAAGTCTGTCAGCTTGAATTTTTTTATACATTTAATGAGTTGTATCAGAAAAAAAAACAAATTATTATGACATCGGATAAATTTCCAAAAGATATTCCAAGTATTGAAGAGCGATTAAAAAGTAGATTTTTGCAAGGCCTGCTTGTAGATATTGAATTACCAAGTTTTGAAGATCGTGTGGCTATTTTAGAAACTAAAATTCAACAAATGAAATTAAATATTACAAGCAGTCAAATATTTTTAATTGCAACCCATGCAAAAACAAATATTCGTGAATTAGAGGGGCTGTTAAAAAATTTAAGTGTTAAGCAAAAGTTAAATGGATCCTGTTATGCGGATGAGGATATTTTATCTGTATTGAGAAAAAGATTTCCCGTCGATAATTCTGCTGTAAATTCTGTAGATATTTCGCAAATTCAAAAAATTGTAGCTGAATTTTTCCGAATTGAGTTTAATGAATTGCTAGGGCCGCAAAGACAAAAAAATATTGTTATGGCCAGGCATATCGCAATGTATCTTGCTAAAGATTTATTGGATTGTAATGTTGTTCAAATTGCTAAATCATTTGGAAGAAAAGATCACACAACTGCTATACATGCCATTGCAAAAATTAAAGATTTAATTCAGATGGATAAAAATTTTGCATCCGAATACCAAGTGATGAAAAAAAAGATCACAGAACACAATGTGAATTCAAAAAATTAAGGAGATTTTATGGCTTATTATCCAAAAAACATAGAAGAAAAATGGCAAAAAAAATGGGATGAAAGTCAGCTGTTTAAAACAGGTACAGATAAATCAAAGAAGAAATATTACGCACTCGATATGTTTCCTTATCCTAGTGCTGCCGGTTTGCATATTGGTCACCCATTGGGTTACGTAGCGACAGATATTGTTTCTCGTTACTACCGCATGAATAACTACAATGTATTGCATCCAATGGGCTGGGATGCTTTTGGTTTGCCTGCAGAACAGCACGCGATAGAAACAGGTGAACATCCTGCTAAAGTAACATATCGCTGCATTGAAAATTATAAACGACAATTGTCTTCCTTGGGGTTTTCTTTTGATTGGGATAGGGAAATTCATACCTGCGATTCAAAATATTACAAATGGACACAATGGATTTTTTCAAAATTGTATGAAAAGGGGCTTGCCTATCAAGCAGAAGTTTACGTCAATTGGTGTCCAGCATTAAAAACAGTGCTTGCAAATGAAGAAATTGTGAATGGAAAAAGTGAGCGTGGCAACCACGATGTTTTTCGTGTGCCTATGAAACAATGGATGCTTAAAATTACGGATTATGCAGAAAAATTATTAGATGATTTAGATACTCTGGATTGGCCAGAATCTACGAAAGAAATTCAGAGAAATTGGATTGGAAAGTCTGAAGGAGTTTTATTAAAATTCAAAATTGAAAATCTTGCAGAAGAAAATATTGAGGTTTTTACAACTCGTCCAGACACAATTTTTGGGTCAACTTTTTTAGTGCTGTCACCAGAACATCCTCTTTTAAAAAAAATTGTTCAACCAGAAGAATTCAAAAGTGTTGAAAATTATCGAGAAATTTCTTCCAGAAAAACGGATATGGATAGAACACAACTTAACAAAGAAAAAACTGGGGTTTTTACTGGTGGATATGCCATAAATCCAATTTCAAATGAAAAAATACCAATCTGGATTGCAGATTATGTCCTTATCAATTATGGAGCTGGGGCTATCATGGCTGTTCCTGCTCATGATGAAAGAGATCATGAATTTGCTATAAAATATGGATTAGAAATACAGCCAGTGGTTCAATTAGAAAAAGAAAATTCAGAGGAATTTCACGATTACAAAAATGCAGCGATGACATCGAATGGGATTTGTATCAATTCTGAATTTCTAAATGGTTTAAAAACAGCGACTGCAATTGAAACAATTTCAAAATATATGGAAGATAATGGAATTGGAAAAAAAACAAAATCCTATAAATTGCGTGATTGGGTTTTTAGCCGCCAACGTTACTGGGGAGAACCCATACCTGTTTTAAAAGATTCTCAAGGAAATATTGTTCGTTTGTTGAAAGAAGGGGAATTGCCGCTGACCCTTCCTGAAGTTGTTTCTTACGAGCCCACCGGTGATGGGAAAAGTCCATTGTCTGCAATCACAAATTGGGTGCAAAGAAAAAATGAAAAAGGTGAATTAGAATTTGTTGAAACAGATACAATGCCAGGGAGTGCTGGGAGTAGTTGGTACTTTATTCGGTATGTTGATCCGTGGAATAATCATGCACTTGCAGATTATGAAGAACAAAAATATTGGTTACCTGTTGATTTGTATGTTGGTGGTCAAGAACATGCTGTGGGGCATTTGATGTACGCGCGTTTTTGGACAAAAGTTTTGCATGATGTCGGCGCGTGCCCTGTCAAAGAACCTTTTCAAAAGCTTGTGCATCAAGGACTTCTCTGTCGGAATGGATCAAAAATGTCCAAGTCCAAAGGGAATGGGATTAATCCAGACGAAATCGTTTCACAATATGGTGCGGATTCTTTGCGTGTTTACTTAATGTTTATGGGACCACTGACGCAAACGAAAGAATGGGAAGACAATAATTTATCTGGCGTTCATCGATTTTTATCCAGAATTGAACGACATTTTTTAACAGATTCTGGTGAAAGTTTGTTAGATACATCAGAACCAACTCTTCCTAATTTAAAAATACTTCATAAAACAATTAAAAAAGTAACAGAAGATATTCAAAATTTGAGTTTTAATACGGCGATTTCTCAGATGATGATATTTTTAAATACAGTTTCTGAAAATAATTGTCGAAGTGAAAAAATATTGGCCCCATTTTTAAAATTACTTTCGCCTTTTGCTCCGCATTTATCTGAAGAGCTTTGGGAAAAATGTATTGTTCATAACAGTCATGAACAATTTGTTTCAAATGCAAATTGGCCAACATATTCTATGGAATATGTTGTTGATAATGAGGTCGTTATTGGGGTTCAAGTTAATGGAAAACATCGTGGAGAAATTTTGATTCCAAGGGACGCAGATGAAAAACTTGCTGTGGAAGAATCTAATAAGGTAACATCCATTGTTGCGGCCAAAGAAGGAAAAGTTGTTGTCAAAACGATTTATGTTAAAGGCCGTATTTTAAATTTTGTTGTTCAATAGACCAATGGCACTAGCTTAAGGAATTCTTCTTGCGTGCCAATCACTTCTTTTTTCGTGCAGCCGAGGAAAGGGCTTTGGTCGTCGCTTGACCGCGCGCGGTTCTGAACGTCCGGGCCGTACGCCCACAGGAACCTGCACAAACTGA
>CANJMU010000025.1 GCA_947475135.1 Silvanigrellaceae bacterium | reverse complement strand
TTCGACCAATGCAAGCAATCTTCAAAAAAAATTTATTGATTTAAATCAAGTTTTAAACACCAACTATAAACTAGCTTATTGGAATTATGACCCCAAAATTGCAATTCCCTGTTATCCTTATTCCATAAAAAATAGAACAAAAAATTTAAATATTTCAAAAAAAAATATCTTCTATACGAGTGACACAAATGGAAATATTCTGGCCGAGAATTATTTAAGAGCAGAGATTTTATCTGGACATACGGGTTTCATTGGATCTATTTATGATGTTTCTCGTTCTACATGCTATTTTATTCAAGAATGGAAAAAAAAGTCTTTGGAACAAAGAAATGATAACAAGTTTCGAGAAGGACTGGATAAGTCTTTTCAAATTAAACAATCAAGTGCCGTTTCTTTTGAAAAAAATTTAAATCAGGTTTATGGTCATCTTGGATATTCAGGAACAAGTTTTTGGTTTTATCAAAACCCAGAAAGTGATAAAAATTTATTTCATATGTTACTGACAAATCGCACAGCTTGTCGTTCCTTTTTAAATAAAAAAAGGCCACCAAGAATTTATATTTTTACAGATATCGATAAAAATTTAAATGAATTTTATTCTTTTGATGAAAAATTTCAAAAAATCCAAGAACACGATATTAAAAAAATGATGATGGAAAATCAAAGAAAAATAAAAGTATTTCAATCAAATATTTACAGAAATCCACCAAATCTTTTCACAACTAGAAATCATATTGGAGAATTATTATGGGATATCTAAAAAAAAGAAAATCATCTTTCATGAAAAATTTTTTTTTATTTTCATTTTTTTCTTGCGTGTTTTTTTTCATAGGATTTTATTTTTATTTTTTAAATTGGTTTCACACACCGATTGAGTTCACATCACAAGAAGGGGAGTATTATCTTTCTGAGGGAACTTCATTTTCAAAAGTCTGTTACGATCTTGAAAAGAGCTACGGCCTTAAAAAATCAAAATTGTTTATTTTATATGGAAAATATTTTAATTATGATTCTAAAATTAAACCAGGCTCCTATTCGATAACAAATCAAGATACACCATCGACAATTCTTCAAAAATTTATCAATGGAGATTCTCTTAAAATTAAGGTAACAATTCCCGAAGGCCTGAACATTTACCAAATTTCCGATAAATTTTCAGAAATATTCCCCTATACAAAAAAAGAAAAATGGTTAGAAACTATCTGTTCTCAAAAAATTATTTCGATTTTAAAATTAAATCAAAAAATTGAGTGCGCCGAAGGTTTTCTCTTTCCCCAAACTTATTTTTTTGATCCCCGTGAAAAACCAATAAATGTCATAGCATCTATGTTACTTATGTTTCAAAAAAACATCACAACTGCAATAAAAAATGAGGCTCAACTCAAAAATCTAGATCTTTATCAACTTGTCACGTTCGCCTCTATTATCGAAAAAGAGAGTGGCGAAAAAAGCGAAAAGCCTTTAATAGCTTCTGTTTTTTGGAATCGACTGAAAAAAAATATGAAATTACAATCCGACCCAACCGTCATTTACGGAATGTGGAAAAATTATGATGGAAATATTCACAAAAAAGATTTGCTCACTTATTCGCCATATAATACATATACTCTGAACGGACTTCCTAAAGGCCCTATTGCAAATCCCTCATTAGGATCGATTTTGGCTATTATTCACCCTGCAAAAACGAATTATTTATTTTTTGTTGCCAATGGAAAAGGAACTCATGTGTTTTCAAACAACTACAAAGATCATTCTAAAGCTGTCAAAAGGCTGATTGAAATAACGAGAAGCAGAAACCAATGAAAAATTTTTATTCCCAGCCAGATTGTGCTTTATTCGACTCCCACAACTATTTATCTCAATGGATCGAACAGTGGACAAGTGTTGATACAACCTCACAAACAACACTTCAAAGTCGCGCTTCTCACATTTCAAATTTATGGGCTCAATTTAATCTTAATAAAAGTTCTCTAGATAAATACTATATGGATGATGCTAAAAATATTCAGTCTTATATGTATTCATTTTTAATTCCTAATATTGAAAGAATGTATTTTTTACTTTGCAAACCAGAAATTAAAAATCAAATTTTTAATTTATTAAACTTATTTTTTAACACAGAAGAACCGCAAGAAAATGCGACTTCTAGTATTCCTTCAAATAAAAAGGACAGAAAATTTGTTGTGACTGATTTTGGCTGCGGGCCATTAAGTGCAACTGTTGCCTTTTTGTGTTTACTTAACTTATTTGCACTCAATTCGAATATCACATTAGAAATTCAAATTTATGCTGTCGAGCGAAGCGAAAGAATTTACGAAACCGGATTAAAATTGATTCAAAGTTCTTTATCAGATCGGTTAAAAATCAATTTTGAACGTTTAACATCCATCGAAAAACAACCCGAAAAAAGTCATCTGATTCTTTCTTCGAATGTTTTAAATGAAATTGCTGAAAAACATCGTATCAAAATTATGGGACATTTTTACAATCATTTGCATGATGATGGTTGTTTACTTATCCTGGAACCAGGACAAGAAATGGTCTCTAAATCACTGGCTGGTTTACGGGATGAATTTTTGACAAAATATATTCATAAAGTACAGATTATATCTCCTTGTCCCCATCAATATCTCTGTCCATTAGGACCAAATTCTCCACGGAAAGATTGGTGCTGGTTTTATCATCGCTGGGATCCTCCTAAAGAACTGAAGCAAATTGACTCTAAAACAAAGATAGATCACCATGTTTTAAATTTATTTTATTTATTTTTTAAAAAAACAAAAGAAAAAAATGAAGTGAGCTATTCTCGTGTCGTGAGTGATCCTATCCCTCTGAAAATGAATGAAACTCTCTTTAAATTGTTGTTTTGCAATACCAATGGACAAATCGAAGACGTGATTCGTTCAGAAAAAAAAGATATGTTGGGACGCGGAGATATTTCAGAATAAGGAGTTGTTGTATGAATCGCTGGAGAACGCATCATTGTGGGCAGTTGACAGAAAAAAATATCGGCGACGATGTTACCTTAATTGGATGGCTTCACAATAAAAGAAATTTAGGAAGTTTATTATTTTTAGATCTTCGCGATAATTATGGATTAACTCAAATTGTTCTCCATGAAAATCAGTCCTTTTTTGAAAGTGCAAAAAATACTCGCGTTGAATCTGTGATTCAAGTCACCGGTCACGTAAGAGCTCGAGAAGGCGGAATTAATTCCAAATTATCCACAGGAAAAATTGAAATTATCGCTGAAGTTTTTCATATAGAATCTACATCTGAAATACTTCCTTTTCCTATTTCACATAATACCAAACAAGAAGGCGAAGAGACTCGGTTAACTTATCGTTACCTTGATCTGCGAACAGAAAAAATGCATTTCAACATTTTATTTCGCAGCAAAGTCATTAAATATATCCGAGATAAAATGTTTGAACTTGGTTTTTATGAATTTAACACACCTATTTTAACCAGCAGTTCACCAGAAGGCGCAAGAGATTTTGTTGTTCCTAGTCGCTTACACCCCGGGAAATTTTATGCACTTCCCCAAGCGCCACAACAATTTAAACAGCTTTTAATGTGTTCCGGTTTTGACAAATATTTTCAAATAGCACCTTGCTTTCGTGACGAAGATCCCCGCGCCGATCGAGCTCCTGGTGAATTTTACCAACTCGACGTAGAAATGTGTTTTGTAACGCAAGACGAAGTTTTTGATGTCATGGAAAATCTTATTCAAGGGCTTTTTCAAAACAAAGAATTTTCCTCAAAAAAAATTATTTCTCTAGAAAAATTCGACCCTTCTTATCAGAAAAAGAATCGGATTTTTCCTTGCATTCCATGGAAAACTTCTATGGAAAATTACGGAAATGATAAACCAGATTTGCGTTTTGATCTTCCCATGATTTCCGTTTATGAAATTTTTCAAAATTCAACAGTTCCTTTTTTTCAAGATGCGTATCAAAAGCAGCATTTGATTCGAGCTCTTCAAATTCCAAAAGGCGGACAACAGAGCCGAAAGTTTTTTGATGATTTGCAAAATACTGCAAAAAATTTAGGGCTTGCAGGTCTTCCTTGGGTTTCTTTCAAAGATAATGAATGGAAAGGTTCTGTTGCTAAAATATTAACCTCTGAAGAAAAAGAAAATTTAAAATCATGCTTTGCTTTACAAAATGACGATGCTTTAATCTTCATTATGGGTGAAAATAAAAGCCAAACCTTGTCTATGGGCGGAAAATTGCGCGTTGAAATTGCAAAACAACTTCATTTGATTCCAGCGGACGTATGGGCCTTCGCATGGATTGTTGATTTTCCTATGTTTGAGTGGAACGAAGAAGATCAAAAAATTGATTTTTCCCACAATCCTTTTTCGATGCCTCAGGGCGGACTCTCTGTTATGGCAACCAAAAACCCCCTTGAAATACTTGCTTTTCAATACGATCTTGTTTGCAACGGAATTGAACTTTGCAGTGGCGCTATTCGCAACCATCGACGCGATATTATGAAAAAAGCCTTTGAAATTGCCGGTTATTCGGAACAAGATCTGGAAAACAAATTTGGCGCTCTTTGGAATGCTTTTTCCTATGGCGCACCTCCTCACGGCGGGATGGCCCCCGGAATTGATCGTATGATCATGCTACTCCTCGATGAACCAAACATTAGGGAAGTCATTGCCTTTCCTTTGAATCAAAAAGCACAAGACCTTCTTATGAATGCGCCCAGCGAAATCAGCGCAAAACAAATGAAGGATGTTCATGTGAGAATAAAAGAATAAAATTGTTGTCTAAATGGCCGTATTAGTCTATTTTTGTCTGCTCAGCCAAATTCTCACTGGCTGATGGACCCTATTTTTCTCTACGCAAGGGCATTTCTTCATGAAAAAAATACACCAACCTAAAGGGTTATTCGTCATCGCAGGAACGGAAATTTTTGAGCGCATTAGCTTTTACTCAATCTCCTTTAATCTAGTCCTTTATACAAGTGCCGCAAAGGACAAAGGGGGCCTAGGATGGTTGCCTGAGCATGCTCTTTATTTAGCAGGACTCTACACATTTGCTGCGTTTACTTTGCCTTTAATCGGCGGTTTTCTTGCAGATAAGTTCATTGGATCCTACCGCTCTGTTGTTTTAGGCGCACTCATGATTATGATGGGACATTTGTTACTTTATTTTGCAACACCCCACCACAGATCTATTCTCTATTTTGCTTTATTACTGACTTCAATCGGAACAGGTTTTCTAAAACCATGCATGCCAACACTCTTGGGGCGCCTCTACCCACCCAATGACATTCGCCAAGATGGTGGATTCAAAATTTATTATATGGGAATCAATGTAGGGGGAATGATAGCCGGTATTTTGAGTGGTAGTCTTGCTGCTGTTTACGGTTATCAGTTGACTTTATCTATGGCCGCTATTGGTATGTTGACTGGTCTTATTGTATTTGTTCTTGGCTCAAGATATTTGAATATTTCCGATGCTCCGATGAACTCAAAAGTTATTTTGCCTGAAAATACAATTCCTTTAACTGAACTGCACAAGCGTTCCCTTAAATACTTAGGCCTTTCTTTTATCTTTCTTGCATTATGGTGCGTTGCCTACAATATCGCTTTATCTGGAACATTATCCTATTATATCGAAAAATTTACCTCTCGCACTGCTTTTGGCTTTGAAATTCCAACAACCTATTTTATGTCTTGGGAATCCCTCAGTATCATTATTTCTGCTCCTATTATTTCCTACATTCTCATTCAATTTGCAGCCAAAAGAAAAAAAGTTCACTTTTTTTCTCAAATGAATTTTGCATTATTTATTGTTTCTATAGGAATGTTTTATTTAACCTATTTATCTTATAAAGCCCAAAATGTGATTGGAAATGAGCTTCCTTTTCACTACCCTCCTTTCTTAATTTTTATTTTCCTTGTTGCTGTCAGTGAAGTTATGATGAGCCCTGTCATGATGAGTGCCATCAGTATTTTATCCCCATCTCGTTATCGTGGATTGCTGCAAGGCGTTTACTTAGCCGCACTTGGTTTAACAGGACTTCTCGCTGGAAAAATTGGTGCTATTTCTTTAAAACACCCTTTTGAAACATTTTTAATCGTAAGTGTTATTCTTGGAGTCGGCTCCCTTATTTTTTTTGCAATTCAAAAAAATATGGTTCATGTTGCAGAAGCCGCAGAAAATGAAATGGAGAAACAAAGAAATACCTCAATTGCATAAGGTTTTTTTATGAATACATCATCATCTTTTATTTCTACTTTTTTACTTTACTTGAACGATCCTATTCTCCTTGTACAAATTGCCGGTTACCTCGGATTAAATGCCATCATTTTTGCAGAAACTGGTCTATTTTTTGGATTTTTTTTACCCGGGGACTCTTTGTTATTGGCTGCTGGAATTTTTGCAGGCAGTGGGTCTATGAGTATCCAATTTTTACTTATTTCTTTGACAATAAGTGCCATTGTCGGCGATGCCACAGGGTTTTGGATTGGCCGTCACATGGGTCATTTCCTTTACGAAAAAAAAGAAACTTTCTTTTTTAGAAAAAAACATCTTCATCAAGCGCAAGACTTTTATAATAAGCATGGCGGTAAAACGATTATCCTTGCCCGTTTTATTCCCATCATTCGAACGTTTGCCCCAGCAGTCGCAGGTGCTGCAAAAATGAAATATTCCAAATTTGCTTCCTTCAATATTATTGGCGCCATACTCTGGATTTTTTCGTTAACATTATCTGGCTACTTCTTAGGAAAAGTCATGGGCGAGTCTATTTCCAAATATCTTCATTTTCTCATTGTCGGAATTATTTTTTTATCTGTTTTACCATTGATCGTTCGATGGTTTAAAAAAGGCAAAATCTCTAATGTCTGAAAGTATCATTCATTTTTTAATTCCACAAACTCAGCAATTTTTAAGCGAACTTTTTTTTCCAATTTTTATCAGTCTTTTTTCTGTTTTATTTATTTGGCTTTTGTTTATTTATTTTGAAAAATTAAGTTTTAAAAAAGTCCAAATTTGGAGCGATATTCCAAAAGATAAATTATCTTTCCTTCAAAATAATTTAATTCGTCACTTTAATTTATTTCAAAAAACATTAAAAAGTAGTCGGTGGGTCTATTTTTTTTATGTTATTTTATTTTTATCCAGCAGCCTCTTATCCTCCCTTAAAAATCATATTTTAGATCACACACAACTTACTTTAAACAATCATCATTTTATTTCTATTTTAACAATACTTTCTGATTTTTTTTCAAATATTAATCATTTCTTAATCAATCTCTTTCTTATTTTTCTAGCATCTTATTGGGCTATTCAAATTTTGCATCAATCTTTCAATAGCTTAATTGAATCTTCACAAAGTAACAAATATGATAGTTACGGTCGCTCCCTCGCACGCCGTAGAACACTCAATGCTGTCGCAGGAAATTTGATAAAAATTACTGTCATTGTTGTCTCTTTTTTTATTCTTTTACAAAATATTGGCGTTAATATAAGCGCATTATTAGCAACCGCAGGTGTTGTTTCCTTAGCAATTGGCCTTGGCGCACAAAGTTTGGTGAAAGATTTTATTGGCGGCTTTTTTATTTTGTTTGAAGATCAATTTGCAGTTGGTGATCAAATTGAAGTGAATTCCTTTTCTGGCACTGTAGAAACCATGACCTTGCGCGTTGTTCGCTTACGCAGCCAAGAAGGTAGCCTCATCACAATTCCTAACGGAGATATCCGTGCGCTTCGTAACTACACAACAAGTTGGTCCCGGGTAGATTTTAAAATAAGTTTGCCACTAACATCCAATATTTTTAAAGCAAAAATTATTTTAGAG
>CANJMU010000024.1 GCA_947475135.1 Silvanigrellaceae bacterium | reverse complement strand
ATAAGTCCACTTCCATGATCTGGAAGTCGAATCATTTTCACAATTTTAACTTCAGTTCCAATATTATAAAAAGGAGGATTTATTTTTTGATTTTCTTCAGAATTACTGCCTTTTTCCTGATGGTTTTTTTCTACGTTTAATTTCTTTGAAACAATTCCAACGGACCCACCAATTCTTGTCAATTTATCTAATGTTTCTAAGTCCCAATCCTTACTTTCTGTGATTGGAACAACACTATTTGGGAAAATCACCAATTGATTCACAGGAAAAATCCGAAGCTCTTTCTGCTTTATTGTCGTTTCTTCCGATGGGTGATTTTGAAATTTTTCTAATATTTGTTTTGTTTTTTTTGCAACAATGACTGGCAAAGACTCATGACTTTCTTTTTTTTCCAAATCATTTTTTTCATTTTCGCTATCCGCACTTTTTTTTTCATCTGTCATGGGGCAGTCCTCAATTTTATGAATGCACAGCAACCACTATTCAATTCAAATTTTAGTTTCCTACATCAAAGGAAGTATGAGCAGACAGATACATCTGTCAAGTTTTTTATGTTTCCATAGGAGCGCAAAGAAAAGTTCGTATTGCATCTTATTTAATTATTTGATATGGACCATAAATTCATAGAGGCGCCAGTTACTCATTATGATGTCTCAAATAAGAAGGAGCACTCAAATGTCACGCACATGCACACTGTCCGGAAAATCAACTATGGTTGGAAATCGCGTGTCTCACGCTAAAAATAGAACTAAAGTTCGCTTATTACCTAATGTTCAAACTAAAAGACTTTACAGTACAAAGCTGAGTAAATTTATTACTCTTAAAGTGAGCACACAAGCACTTCGCACTATCAATAAAATTGGCTTTGATGCCTATTGCAATAAAATGGGTGTCAATTTAAAATAACGTAGTCTTCCCCTGAAACGCTTCCATTTCAATCATTCCAAATTGTTGATGAGAAGTGTTTTTGTTTCTGTACGTTCGATTTGTTTACCATGAGACCTCTTTCCTAACCTCAGTTTCGAAGCGACGCAAGCGAGAGTTAACGCAGTGTATGCACTGATACACTTAGGAAACCAAGTCGCGGCGACAACGAAGAAAATGGGGTTAGGAAAGAGGTCTATTCAAAAGAGGTTTCTCTTTATGGCCCAAGTCCAAGCCTCAAAGGCTTCCTTGATACGTGCAGATGTCGCAGTCATTTTAGTCTGTGTTGTTTTTGGAATTGGTTTTATCAACCTTTTAAGCACAGCAAACGCCCCATTTCTTGCCGACGTAACTATTTCTACTCGTCTTTCTTCTCTTCCGGGATATGCACTTTTATCCTTGACGCGAAGTTTTCTTTCTCTTTTTTTGAGCATTGTCTTTGCTATTATCTATGGCACGTTAGCGGCTCGTAGCAAAACATGGGAGCGCATTCTTATTCCCATGTTGGATGTTTTGCAAAGTTTACCCGTCATTGCATTTTTACCTGGATTCGTTTTGGCTCTTATCTCTATTTTTCAAAATAGCAGATGGGGTTTAGAGTTTGCTTGCTTATTAACTATCTTTGTTGGTCAAGTTTGGAATTTAGCCTTTGCCTATTATGAATCCCAGCGACAAATTCTTTCAGAATTTAAAGAAGTTGCCACTATTTATAAACTTTCAAATTCACGTAAATTTTTTATTTTGGATTTTCCAAGTGGTTACAAACCTCTGATTTACAATGGAATGATGTCCATGGCGGGTGGATGGTTTTTTTTAACCACCTGCGAAGCTTTTACGTTAGGAAATCAAAATTTTCGATTACCAGGTTTGGGAAGTTATTTAGCACTCACTTTTTCTGATGGAAAATTTGGTTCTTTTTCTATTGGATTAGGAGTTCTCTTAATTATTATTTTAAGCACAGATTTTCTGATTTGGAGACCATTGATTGCATGGGTGAATCAATTCAACGAAGAAACAAATAAATCAGATCAAAATGAAAGTTTTTTTTTAAATCTAATCCGAGATACAAATTTACCAGAAATTATTTCCAAAATTTTTCGGAAAACTTTGAGTTTTTTATTTCCTCGTGCAGAAATTGAAAGCCCCGGCGATACACGAAAATATCTTTTTGATAACATTCAAAAATGGACAAATATTATCACTCCTCAAGAATTTTCTTGGAAAGATAAAATCACCGCCATTAAAAATTCTTCTATGGTTTCTTTTATTGTTACGTTTGCTATTGGCGGCGTTGTCTTTTCCCTTTTACCAAATTTACCATCCTTTGCTGCTTCCTTGGCAAAAATATCCGCGACGGATTGGTTTGAATTAATGCACGCCGTTTTTCTAACGGGTTCTAAGGTTTTTTTAGTTTTAATCATTAGTACTCTATGGACTGTTCCCTTAGGGATTTTGCTTGGCTTGCATCGCACTTTAGAAAAAATCGCCCAACCTATCATTCAAAATGCAGCAGCTTTCCCCGCACCTGTGCTATTTCCACTGATTACCCTGTTACTTTACCGATTCCATTTGCATCCCTATTTAAACTCAACACTTTTAATGTGCGTTGGAAGTCAATGGTATATTTTATTTAATGTGATAGGCGCAGCTTCAAGAATTCCTGCAGAATTAAAATTGGTTTCAAAAATTTATGGATTTACTTTTTGGAAACGTTTTTCTCGCTTTTATTTTCCCTGCATTTTGCCTTCACTGATTACAGGCTGGATAACTGCCGCTGGTGGCGCTTGGAATTCGAGTATGGTGGCAGAAATTATTGAATTACCGAATCATAGCATTGTTCAATCCAATGGAATTGGTGCTGAATTTATGAAAGCGACTTTCAGCGGAAATTATGCCAGACTTGTTGCAGGAATTATCTGTTTAGTTGTTGCATTAATTTTATTGAACCGAACATTGTGGAAAAGTCTTCAAATACTTTCTGAAAAAGTGAAGGATTAATTATGCTGATATCGCCTTCAAAAAAAAAGGTTATTTTAAGTGCACGCGCCGTGAGCAAAGATTTTCGTCGCCCTAATGGAAATATGTTCACTGTTTTAGAAGGAATTAATTTAGATATTTATGATGGAGAATTTCTTGCAATTGTAGGTCTTTCTGGCTCTGGAAAGTCGACCTTATTGCGTTGCATGGCTGGGCTACTGACACCAGATCGAGGAAAAGTCACTTATGCAGAGCCCTCCAAAGATAATTTACAATTAGGATCTTTTGTTTTTCAAAATTTTGCATTGTTTCCTTGGATGACTGTGCGCGAAAATATTTCTGTTTCCTTACCTAAGTTACCAATAAAGGAACAGAATGAAAGAATCGATCGTTTTATTCAACTCGTTGGTTTACGTGGATATGAAGATGTTTACCCAAAAGAATTAAGTGGCGGAATGAAACAAAGGGTTAGCTTTGCAAGAGCGATGGTCGCTGACCCCATGATTTTATTTATGGACGAGCCATTTTCCGCGTTAGATCCATTGACTAGTGAATCCTTAAAAGCTGAAATTTTAAGGATTTGGACACTGCCAGAAAAAAAAATTCGTGCTGGAGTTTTAGTGACACATCGCTTTGATGAAGCTCTACAACTTGCAGATCGTGTCATTATTCTTTCTTCCAATCCCGGAACAATTTTTTATACTTTAGAAGTGACTTTACCGCGCCCACGGAATCTTTCGTCTGAGATTTATAAAGAATTAGAAAATCAGTTGGAAAATGCTTTTGGAAGATTGCACCTTGATAAGGTAACAGACGAGCACGAAATGCTCGATGCCAATCATGTCAAAAACAATTTTTTAATTCCAACTGCACAACAGTCTTCAGAAACAAAAAATAAATTAGAAACTCAACCAACACCCAATTCAACAACTCATCCACAAAACCATCACAAACAAAAAAGAATCAAACCATTGATTAAAACAAGTCTGACATTTGTTGAGGGTTTAATCAGCCGATTGAGCGCAGAAATAGAACCCATGGATCTGTATGAATTGTGTGAAGATGTAGGCCAAAGCGTCGATCAAGTTTTGCCAGCAATTGCAGCTGCAGAAATTTTAGGATTTTTAATTACACCAGGAATTCAAGTCATTTTAACTGATGCAGGAAGATCTTTTGCAGCAGAAAATGATGCGGATAAACGTCTCGATATTATGAAAACATCCATATTAAAATTGCCGATTGTTTCATCTATTTATGAAATGGTTAAAAATTCCGGTGAAAAAGGACTAGAAGCTGAAGTTGTCCAAGAACAAATTGTGATGATGTTACCTTTTGAAGATCACGATGTGCAATTCCAAACCTTGTTACGTTGGTGCCGACATGCCAATTTGATGGTTTATGATACAAATGAAGAAAAATTATTTTTGGCGGATGTTTAGTTAGATTGAGAACTTAGATCTTGGAAATTCGAATCTTGATAATGCATTTTTTATGCTTAGTCTAAGTAAGCACGAATGAAAAAGCCGCCTGTCAGAACGCCAACAAAACTTGATTCAAAACCAAACCATTTCCAACCAACATCGTAAATAATCTGAAGATAAGGAAGAAGTTTTGAATTATCAGCAATACGCCCTACACTCATTCGACTATCGTAACCATAAACAAAGCCTAAACGATAACCCAAATTTGTTGAAAATGATGAAATATCCCCCCATTGAAGTACATCCCTTTGAAAACCAAAAGAATAACAACGATCGTTGAATGAATTGATAAAAGTACCACCAAATATACCATGATACGTAATTGCAATTGCTTGATTTTGCCATTGTTCTTTTTGAGCGTCACGGCGTGTTGCAGCATCAGGAGAGATTAACTGATAATGAAAACTCCACATTCCTAAAAGAACCCCATCCCAACCCGGTTCACCCCAAAGTTTTGAAAGAAAACTTTTTTCATTATTTGTAGAAGAATTCATTGGGCTCTGGGCTCTGGGCTCTGGGCTCTGGGCTCTGCTGAAGCCTGAAAAGACCAAATCCAGAAATAAATCAAAGCACAAAAAATAATTTTTTTTAAAACGTTCATTTTCAACTCTAAAAATTGGATTTTTTTTTACAACATTTTTATATTATAAAATTTTAAAAACCAAGACCAACAGAAAGCACTATTGGCACGTCAAACCCAGGGTTTACTGGAAAAATATTTCCGTTTGAATAGTGCCAAAAAGAAATTTCTACAAATAAATTTTTTTCATTCCCAAGAGCTGCACCAATGCCTAAAAAATCTTGAAACAGAAACCTGGAACCAAGGTCTTTAGTTGAAAAATGACTCTGCGAAAGCAATGTTAGACCAGCGATACTATGAACAATATAAGGTGTTAAAAATTTATTATGATAAATCCAGAATCGATTTTTAAAAAACAAAGAAAAGCTTTGGATACTGTCAAATTTAGCAAACCAGTTTCCATAGTCGAAACCTAGAGTGAGTGAATAAATTTTTTGAGTATGAAAAATAAGCCTTTCATACATAAAAACTCCACCAAAATTTGATTTCTGTGCTGCCGTCCACATCATCGGCCTTGGAGGACGAGAAATATCTCCATTTAAAGTTTTTTGTTCAAAGTATCCCACTGAAAAATAGTTTTTTGGAAAAACAACTTGAACTTCTTGACAGAAAGCAATTCTTGAAAAAAAATTTTGAAATAAAAAAAACAATAGAGTTAAAATTTTGAAAAAATTCATTTCACCACAAAACTTTCCGCCGCCAAAGAAAATAGCTTTGGATCAAGGTGACAATTTTCCATTAAAAATTTTGAAAATCCACCTTTTTGTTCCGTTTCTTCAATAAACTGAGTCATTTTTGCTTCTGCGTTTTTAGGCAATCTCGTACTTTTTGAATAATCGCATAAAGCTGCTTTTTGAATTTCTGAAGTTACTTTCATTTTTTGCTCTGCCAAGGAAAGCATCAACATCACCGAATAAAATCCTGTTCGATCGCGCCCCTGATCGCAGTGATATAAAAATTTTTGATTTTGAATGAGATCATTTAAATTGGATTCAAAGTAACGACATAGAGCAGACTTCACCTCTAGATTTTTCCAATTAGATACAAAATCTGTATCCTTGATAAGGGAATGCTCATTAAAACGAATTCCAATTTTTTTTGAATTATTATTTTCAAAACAATAATAAACATGAGGATTATGTGGATCATAATTAAAGGTATAAATTTTATTTGGAGATTTTATTTTTTCACAACTCCAACCCGAAAAATATTTATTGGATCGAAATATTTTATTTTCTTGAAAAATACGCTGCCCTAAACATTCATTGTAACTTTGACCAACATCTCTGAAGTTAAGCCTATGGTCAAAAAACCCAAGCCACTGCTTGGATTCATAACGGTTTGCATCGTGATGATACAAATACTCAAAAAAGGAAAAAACTCCAGAAAGAACAAAAATAATCACTAAAAAAATAAACAAATGAGACTTTTTAATCTTTGACATTCAAGGATCCTCTGACTAGGATTCAACTTATTTCCGTCGAACACTGGAGTTGTTTGACAGTTGCAATTTTTTTTGCATTCTTCGAAGTTATTCCACTTACGTCCTAGAATCAAGAACCGTTGAAGGAGTTTTTTTGATTTCATTTTTATCCGCTGAGGAAATCCCAATTCAATTTTTTCAGGAACATTCTGGATGGATCTTACCCTGTGGGAAGTACTTTCCCTGCGAAGCTTGGTGGCATATCCATGGAATTTACGAATTGTATGAAAATCATTACTTTAAAAATTTTTCTGAAGTCGATCACCCATTATTCAAATCTTGTGATGAAGAACGGCTTCGAAAATATGTTGCCAACAAAGGCCTTATCAAAGTTGGTCGTGGCCAAATTGATATCGGGCATGTTTTTGATTCCCAAATATTCACTCTTCATCAACTGATTCGATGGACTGATGTGAATTCTTTTGTGGAAATTTACGATGAAACTTCTGGTCTTTTAAAAAAAATAACCGTGAATGAACTTTTACTTTTAGATTGCGCCAAAGATCTTCTAGCTTTTGTTCATAAAGTTGAGTTGTGATAGATTGAGAAAAATCAGACCCATTCTTAAAAGCTCTGATAGAAAGGATTTTTATGGAGTCTTCGCAACAATATTGGGTTCATCATCTTAGCCCATTTTTATTTCACGTCAAAAACATCCCTTTTGAATGGGTGAAATCACCCTTAGGAATTATTTCTCTGATTGTTTTTTTTGGTGGGAGTTTTCTATGTAGTTTTTACTTTATTCGAAACAAAAAAACCAAAGAAACAGTTCAAACTTTACTTTTTTACTTGCTTGGAATTTTTGTGACTTTATTTGGTTTGCAATATTTTCAAATCAACTGGGGACTTCGTTGGTATAGCTTGATGTATCTGATTGGTTTTTTACTTGTTTATTTTTTCTTTATGTACTGGATAAAACATAAAAAAACCATGCTGACAGAAAATTTACTTGTGACCTTAATCGCCTATGCACTGATTGGCATGCTGATTGGCGCCAGAACAGCCTACGTTTTCATTTACAATTGGGGATACTACAAAACCCACCTGATGGAATCGTTTGCTACCTGGGAAGGAGGATTGTCCTTCCACGGGGGAATTGTTGGAGTGACCATCGCCATTATCCTTTTTTGTCGTAAATATAAAATCCATTTCTTTCATCTGACAGATAAATTAGTTCAGGTTGTTCCCTTAGGTATTGGATTTGGCCGTATTGGTAATTTTATGAATGGAGAACTTTGGGGAAGAGTGATTGAAAAACGACTGCCATGGGCAATCATTTTTCCTGGCGGTGGGAATTTACCGCGTCACCCAAGTCAAATTTATCAAAGTTTGGGCGAAGGTTTTGGCTTATTTTTAACACTTTTTTTACTGTCCCGAAAAAAATGGCATGAAGGAGCACTCACTGGATTTTTTCTTATTTTTTACGGGCTTTATCGATT
>CANJMU010000023.1 GCA_947475135.1 Silvanigrellaceae bacterium | reverse complement strand
CAAAATCTGGAGTTCAACACTTGAACAAAACAATGCGCCCACACTCATTGCAAAAAACATCGTCAACCTCATCAATAAAAAATTTCCTGTTTACTTAAAAACAAAATCAACACCAAATTGTCTGGATGACAATAAAGCGACTTATGATTGTCTTGCAGGATATGTCACATTGGATGGAATTGATCTGGATGCTGAAATTGCAAATGTGAATCTCGGGACACATGCAGAAAAAATCATTGATTTGATTCATTCTATTTACACTTTCATTCATTCAGAATCTTCCATAAAAAAACACACAGAAAATAAAGAAATTGTTTTTACAGGTATTTCTGTAGGCGCCGATCCGATAGGCCAATGCACAGTTCAATGGTCCGTGCACTGCGGGGAATTCAGAACCATTGTCCAACAAACACAAGAGGAACTCAGCTGGGTCAATCTTATGGCTTATGATGCGGGACCTGATTTTATCAGGGAAGGATACAAGCAGGCGCTTCTTAATTTATCCAATTTGTTTGAACCCGCAAATAAACACAAATCTATTCTTGGCTTGAATATGGGAAAACAATATGGTCTGAATTTTCCTGAAACACCGCAAGAACTGGCTCAAAAAGTCCTTTGGACCAAGGATTCTCGTTACGGGGGGATTATGTTTTGGGGTATTGGGAATTATGGGGAAACAAGCTTGTATTTAAAAATTATTGCAGAGGCTTTTCAAACAGCGCACTAAGGATAAAATTCCACTCATTTCATAAGAAAAAACTTAAAAAAGATTTTCCAGAAAATATATTATCCCGTTCTAAACCGCACAAAA
The DNA here is from genome assembly GCA_947475135.1 of Silvanigrellaceae bacterium. The sequence continues at coordinate 7,210 of CANJMU010000023.1, read as the reverse complement.
AAATATCGAAAAGCACAGCCTAAAAATAAAAGTGCTGCAATAGACCCTAAAAATGCAAAAGAAGATCCTGATGAAACATGATAGATCCAACTAAAAAAAACTGGGCATAACGAACTAATCAAAAAAACCGTAAATCCATTGAATGCCGAAGCCGTCCCTTTTAATGTTTGAGTGGATTCTAAAATCAATCGATAATTTGGTGAACCCATCACACCATATCCAAAATTATAAATGCTCATGGCAAAAATCATAGCGATTGTTAAATGAGATGCAAAAAAACCAGAAAACAACATCACAAAGGCAGAAACAAATAATATAAAGTAACCAATGTTGTAACATTTTAAAACAGAATATCGAAAAGTAAGGTAACGTAAGAAAAAGTTACCTAAAATAAAAGCAAGAAAAATTGGAATTTGCAAAAGTGCAAATATTGTTGGGCTTTCTTGGTTTTTCATTAAATAAAGAGGAGAGCTTGAAATCCAAATCATGAGCGCACCAAAAATACAGCTGTAACTGAGCCCTGCAAAAAAGAAATTTTTGTTTTTCAATAACCCCATATAACTTTTGATCTGATTGAAAATGTGTAAGGGAACACATTTATTTATTGGAAGACTTTCAGGCATGGAAAAGTAAAGCCCCACGCTGGAAATAAATGCAAAACCCAATGTCACCCAAAAAATATCATTCCATTTTCCAAAAATTAAAATTCCACTTCCACACAATGGTCCAATCATAGGGGCCAATAAGGAAACAGAAGACATCCATGCAATATTTCTGACAGCTTCTTTGGTTTCAAAAATTTCGTGAACACAGGCATAACCAGCGACACTAATAAAACAAAGACCCATACCCTGAAAACCGCGGGCAACATAATAAAAATGAATGGTTGGAGCAATTGCCGCTAAAAAATTTCCTAATAACGTTACAAAGCTGCCTAAAAACATCGTCGTGCGGCGCCCAAACCGATCGCTTAAGGCGCCAACAAAAAGCTGCAATAAAACGGCCCCACCTAAAAAAAAGGAAAGGGACAAAGGTAAGTTTTTTAAGGGTTCGTGAAAATCGGAATAAAGTTGATTCAGCGCAGGTAAAATCATGTCATTGGACACATAAACACTAAACTCAAACGTGACTAAGGAAAGTAAAAAAAGCGTTTTGTGTTTTAAAGGTGTGGACATGGATGACCTCATAAGACTTTTTTTACTCGGTTTCCATCGTCAATTCAATAAAAATTCTTGAATAAACGGAATAAACTTATAATCCTTATGTGACATCCGATAGATGAAAACAGAAAAAAGAGATCTCTACTTATTCAACATCACTGAGATCGAGTATCGCCATAAATGCTTCCTGTGGAATTTCAACACTTCCCACATTTTTCATTCTTTTTTTACCTTCTTTTTGTTTGTCTAAAAGCTTTCTTTTACGAGAAATATCACCACCATAGCATTTGGCAAGGACATCTTTTCGAAGGGCACTCAAGGTTTCTCGGGCAATAATTTTAGAACCTATGGCCGCTTGAATGGGAACCTCGAATTGTTGTCTTGGGATGACCTGACGAAGTTTTTTCACAAGTAAACGCCCACGCTCATAGGAACTACTGCGATGAATAATGCAAGAAAGCGCATCCAAAATTTCACCTGTGAGAAGAATATCAAGCCTGACCAGGTCGCTTTCACGGTAATCTAAAAATTCATAATCCATGCTGGCATAGCCACGGGACACACTTTTCAGTCGATCAAAAAAATCAAAAACCATTTCATTCAACGGCAATTCATACTGCAACATGACACGATTCTGAGACAAATATTCCATTTTTGTCTGCACGCCGCGTCGTTCCGCAAGCAAAGTCATGACCGCACCCAAATATTCCTGGGGCATGTGAAAAGTAGTTTTCACAACAGGCTCAAAATATTTTTCAATCATTGTTGGGTTTGGCAAAGAAGAGGGGTTGTCCACACGAATTCTTTCGTGTTTTGTTGTTTCGATAAAATAAACACACGTGGGCGCCGTTAAAATAATACTCATATTGTATTCGCGTTCGAGGCGCTCTTGAATGATCTCCATGTGCAAAAGACCTAAAAACCCGGTTCGAAAACCAAACCCTAAGGCCACAGAAGTTTCGGGTTCAAAACTAAGGGAACTGTCATTCAAAGACAATTTTAAAAGAGCTTCTTTCAGGTTTTCATAGTGATTGGTTTCAACTGGAAAGATTCCTGCAAACACCATTTGCTTGGCCTGTTTAAAGCCTTCCAGGGGCTGTACAGTGCTGTTTTTGTGACAAATAGTATCACCAACCCGAGAGTCCTTTACTTCTTTCACATTGGCGATAATGTAACCTACTTCACCGGCACTTAAACTGGTTCTTGGAAAAGCTTTGACACACATGACACCCAGTTTCAGGACCTCAAAGGACTTTCCTGTGTGCATCATGCAAATGTTGTCACCAATTCGAATTTCACCATCCACAATACGAACCAAAACGATGACACCTTGATAGGAATCAAACCAGCTATCAAAAATCAATGCGCGCAATGGTTTTTCACGCGTGTTTGAAGGTGGTGGGATATATTTGACAATCGCTTCTAAAATATCTGAAATTCCAAGACCTGTTTTGGCACTGCAACGCACCGCATTGGTTGTGTCAATCGCCAATTCTTCTTCGATTTGCGCACAAACTTTGTCATAATCCGCAGAAGGAAGATCGACCTTATTGATCACAGGAAAAATAAAAACCCCGTTGTCCTCTGCTAAGTAAACATTGGCCACAGTTTGGGCCTCCACACCTTGGCTGGCATCCACAACAAGTAACGCCCCTTCACAGGCACTTAAACTGCGGCTAACTTCATAAGTAAAGTCCACATGTCCAGGTGTATCAATAAGATTTAAGGTGTAAATATGCCCATCCTTGGCTTTGTACTCGATGGTCGCCGTCTGAGCTTTAATCGTAATTCCACGCTCACGCTCGAGCTCCATACTGTCTAAAATTTGATTTTGCCTGTCCCTGTCTTCAACGGCCCCTGTCATTTCTAAAAGGCGGTCCGCAATCGTTGATTTGCCATGGTCAATATGGGCAATAATGCAAAAATTTCGTAAGTATTTTGGTTCCGTGTTTGTCGTTTTACTCATCTAGGATGGATTCCTTTGTCTTGTGTTTGAAAACTTGGGTTAGGAAAGAGGTCTATTTATTATTGCCTGTATTACGGCCTCATAGGAAAATTTTATCGTATTTTTTAGAGAAAAAATCAATTATCATCAGAATTAAGAAATAAAGAAAACAGAAGGAATCTTCAATGAAAAAAAATATTTTATTTTTTATTTTATCACAATCTTTGCTTTTAAGTTCTTGCTCAACTTTAGCAGATCTAGCAAAGTCAGAAAATACAGATGACAGAAAAAAATCCCCGTCTTTTTTTTCATCTCTTTTTGATGAAAGCGATAAAAACAAAGAACAAGAACCTAATCAAAGAAAAAAAAACGACAAATTCAACCAACAAAAAAATTATCTGCGGAGCACTCTTTTTCAACTGACGAAAATTAATGACACGACCTATCGATCTGCCCTTCCCTCCCAGCTTGTTTTTAATATGATAGCAAGGCAACTTTCCAAAAATTACATTTTATCTGCTGTGGACAGAAAAAGTTTAACAGCCACGACAGACTGGGATAAGTTTTTTATTGACAGCCGCCTGTTTCGCAATCGCATGAGTGTGATTGTATTTCCAGTTGCAAACCGCATGACAGAAGTTGTCATTAAAAATAATGTCGAATATTTTAGCGGAACTTCGATAGATAGCAATGAAAATGGGAATTGGCTTCCTAGCCCCGATCTGACTGATGAAGTACAAAAATTAGTGAATAGCACAAACCGCCAAGCTTCTCAGTTTGCCATGGCACAGTAAGATAAATTTAAAATAATAATATTCAACTGCATAAAATCAATGGATTGAGTTTTTGTCTTATTCTACTATCCTACGATGAAGGATTTTGAGATGCCTATTTACGAATACGAACCCACCTATTTTTCGGAAAATGAAAAAACTCAATTGAAGGATTGCTGCTTTTTTGAAGCCTTGCAAAAAGTGAATGAAACTCCTTTGATGAATTGTCCGACGTGCCATCAAGCAGTTCATAGAATTTTTTCGACTTTTTCTATTGGGTCAGATCACTCCTTTTCAAAAGTCACAGGCCCCATTCCAAATTCACCAGGCAAGCAAAACAAAAACGACGGTGCAATAACTTCTGCACAACGAGCTGTACGATTGGCAAGAAGTCATCTATGTGGCACTGGGTGCGGCCACTAAAGTAGAAAACAGACAATTATTTTGAACAAATGAATATCGTTTTCTAAAAAACTGTCGTCATTCAGGACAAAATTATTCTAGATTGATGTTCCGTCCTATTTCCTTAAAAGTCCCCCCGTGTTATTAATAACACCATTTTTTTGGAGAATTGACGTGAAAAATTATCTTATTTTATCTGTTTCTTTAATTTCTATTTATTCTGGAGCATTTGCTCAAGATGTAGAACCCGCAAATCAACTTGTTTGTCCACCTGAAATAACTGTAGGAGAAAGCGTTGTTCCTTTTGCAAAAGCAACCATGGCAACAATGAATAATTATGTAACTAATGTTCTTGTTTGCCACTATGGATATCAAATGCAAGAAATATCAAGCATCCAATTATATGCAGGGGCTGGATTGACCTATAAACCTGTCAACAGCGACAGCATGAACAGCCTATGGACATCAAAAACTGTTGTTATTTCCCCAGAAATGCCTTTTATTTCTAAAACAACTCTGACTTGCAGCGCCACAACTCCTTACACAGAATGTGCTGTTGAAAAAATTCCAAGATAGTACCACTTTTTTCAAAATTTTTATTTTCGATAGAATATATTTTTTTAGATGAATTAATTAAAAATTTAAATTTTTATTAAGAGTTGAGATCAATTGATATGATAAACAATAGAAGTAGAAGTGTGGGGGTCTGTGTCTGTGCATATTGTGGTGTTAGTTTAACGAATACGAAAACTAGACATTTACCAGCCTGTCCTTATTACAGTCCTTATTCAACGAATGAAACAAGAGAGCGTCAGTCTGGACCTGAGGAGGCAGGCATTCCTTCTAGACAATTATCTAGAGAATTAAATATGGGGGAAGGACCAGAAGAAATACGTGTAATACCTGTAAAGCGTTATTCTTATCCCATGACTTATGACGACGGCAGCGGTCGACCAATGAATATTCCAACTCATCCACTCTCATCTCCGTTTCCCCATGGTCTCAAAAAAGACTCTGTTCGATTTGCAAGACAAGGAATCATGACAGTGGTAACACGCGAATACGCAGAGAAAAACCAGGTGAAAGGTTTGTTCACTGATAGCGCGAATCCTTGTTGCATTGTGATTCTTGCTGCCCCTGAATATTCTGCGATGTGTCATTTTGACACAGCAACAGATATGAGGCCTTCGTTTAAAGAACTCCATAAAAATTTTCCCCCTGCGACGATGGTAACAATTATTGTCATGCCTTTTAGTAACAACGAGGGGCCAATAGTCGTTGCTGATATGGCACAGAAACAGATACTCGAAGCCATTAGTCAAGGACTCGTAAATTTTTCGGCTGAGAGTATTCGGCTTATTGGAGCGGGAAATCAAATTTTAATAGCCCCCCCTGGTTCTGGCGCTCCTGATTGTGATGAAACAGGAAGCAGGAAAATTTTTCAAGTGGGGAGCGGTTCTGCTTTATTTTGGTTTGATCCATTATTTGTAGATCCTGGTGTCACTCAACACCATTTAGAGACATCAAGGGCTCTCTTACCAGGAAACATATTTGACATAAGTGGTTACGGACGGCGTTCTCTAGTACAAGCAAACCCTTTCAATGTTGATTGGCAGCATAATCCGTATTAAAGGGTAAAATAGATCGGTTGAGTGGTACACTCCAACACTCCACTTTGATCTGCCTTGATAAGGAAACACAACATGCCCCAAAACCAACAAACCAATTTCATTCAACTTTTGCGATCTCGCAATCTCATTGCACAGACAAGTCATGAAAATGAATTAATTGAAATTTTAAACGAAACAACAAGTAAACACTCGCTTTTTGTTTACGCGGGGTTTGACCCAACAGCAGCAAGTTTGCATGTCGGAAATTTAGCAGTTCTTATGTTACTAAGACGTGCACAAGATGAAGGATTAACACCAATTATTTTATTTGGTGGAGCCACTGGCAGAATTGGTGACCCCACCGGCCGCACCGAAATGCGTCAAATGAACACGGAAACACAAATTCAAAGTTTCATCGAAAATTTTAAAAAAATTGTCTCTCCCTTATTTAGGAATGATAGCAGCAACAAACCAATTTATGTGAACAATTTAGACTGGGTTGGACCTATGACCTGGTTAGACTTTTCCCAAAATGTAGGGGTCCATTTTACAGTAGCCCGATTATTGGCCGCAGAAGTGAATAAAACCCGTTTTCAAGAGGGTGGATTGACCTTTATGGAGCTTGGGTACCAACTGCTCCAATCCTACGATTTTTTGCATCTCTATGAAAAATATCACTGCACCATTCAATTTGGCGGTGATGATCAATGGTCTAATATTTTAAGTGGAGCCGACCTTATCCGCCGCACAAAAAAAGGAAAGGCTTTTGCTGTCACGACGCCACTTCTTGTGGATAAAAATGATGTTAAATTTGGAAAATCCGCAGGAAATGCGATTTGGTTAGACCCAAGCATGACCTCGCCCTACGAATTTTTTCAATTTTTTAGAAATGTTTATGACGAAGATGTTGAAAAATTATTTTATGTGTTTTCATTAAAAACAAAGGAAGAAATTCAATCGATTTTGAAAAATACTCCCATTAACGAAAGCAAAGAAATTTTAGCTTTTGAAATCACAAAATTTATTCATGGGGAACAGGAAGCCACGAATTCCCAAAATACAGCACGCTCCTTATTTTCGAACGATGCATCTGAATTGCTAAATTTACCAACAACGACTGTTACCTTACAAGAATTGAAAGATGGATTCGATATTTTATCCCTTCTCGTCAAATGTGAATTTGCGACAAGTCGCGGCGAAGCTCGAAAGCTCATTCAAGGTGGTGGATTTTATTTGAATCAAGAAAAATGGACTCAAGTAAATTATCCGTTGACTGAAAATGATTTTATGAAAAAAGAAGACAAATCGATTTTGTTACGT
>CANJMU010000022.1 GCA_947475135.1 Silvanigrellaceae bacterium | reverse complement strand
CTTCGCTCAGATTTGTTACTTTATCTATAGATGTTTTTTTGTCAAAATGATCTGCAAAATTATTTTTTGCTCTCTGTTCAATGTATTTAGTTTTTTTTAATTCAAAAATATTTTCACTCATAAGGGACCATCCTAAAATTAAATATGAATCCTACGAGATAGTTTTTTAATCAAAGATTTCAAAACAATCAAACAAAATCCAAATAAAACAATAGATGGACCCACAGGCCAGTTGATCTGAAAACTTGCTATAAAACCAATAATCGCGCAAAAAACACTGATTGTCAGGGTTTTCCAAGAAAGAATTTTTTTTGGATTAGAAAGTATCGCTGGAAAAATAATAAATGCTGAAATCATTAAACTTCCCACGGTGAATAATCCTGTTAAAATTGTTGTGGTTAAAAGAATTGGGAATAATTTATCTAACATTTTTGTTTTATAACCCGCAATAAATGAAAATTCACCATCAGATATCCATGCCATCCAATGCTTTTCAAGAAATAAAATCGTTAATAAATTTAATATTGCAACAACAACAAGAATTATTAATTCATTTTTTTGTACTGTAAGAACATCACCAAACAGAATACTATCTGCAGAAATATGTACATTTTTAAAATGACTTAATAAAATAACACCCATCGAAAAAAAACCTGCAAGACTCATAATTGCACAACTATCCGGTGGAATCTTTAAAGTTTTAAAAATAAATTCTGAAATAAAAGTTCCCAAAAAAGCTGTTACAACAGCGCCACTCAATAAACAATAACCTAACGGCCACATAAAAAGTTTTGATAAAATATACCCAGTAATAACACCAGGAAAAATAAGATGGGAAATTGTATCACTCAAATACGATCGTTCTTTCAGAACAACAATTGGACTTAAAATCCCGCAACTTAAAGAAATTGCAATTGTTGCAAAAAATGCAAATCTGACAAACTCATATTCAAACATTTGACTTAACATAATTTTAAAATCTCAGACTGTTTTTTTTGTTAACAATATTATGTACCATATTGTTAAGAAGTTAACAAAAAACGGGGAAAATACTGTGACAAATAATTTATTAATGCATTATATTTCTGAAACAGAAGCTCTTAAATTTTTGCTGCCAAAAGTAGGCATCGCCTTGCTCGTTGGAACATTGGTTGGCGTTGAGCGCGAGTACCGCGGGAAACTTGCCGGAATAAAAACCAATGCCTTAATTTGTACAGCCAGCGCCTTATTTACCGCAACAAGCATCCTTCTCTCTGATTATGGGACAGGTAACCCAGCGCCTTATGCAGACGTCACAAGAATTGTTGCACAAATTGTTTCTGGAATTGGATTTATTGGAGCTGGGGCAATTTTTAAATCACAAAGCAAAGTCCAAGGACTGACAACCGCGGCTGTCATTTGGGCTGTCAGTGCACTTGGAATTATGATTGGTTTTGGAATTTTTCTATCGACTATTGTGATTACTTTAGTATTTATTTCGTTTTTATCTATTGTTTCTATGGCAGAAAAGAAATTATTTCGTGTCCACGGAGGACATCATGGGCACGGAAATGAGGCCCATGAAAATTAATTGAATTAATTATTAAAGCGCTACTTCACCAACTAAATAAATTCTGTGTTGGGAAGTCGAAGCCTTGTCATCCTTATCCACAAAAAAATTATTTTCTTTTGCGTTTGTACTATCAAATCCATAGTTCAAATTAAAACTCATTGGTCCTTTTTCATATCCGGCACCCAAAGCAACAGTATTAATTGTTGGTTTTGACCCAGCAACACCAACAGTGTATGCATTGTTTTTTTGAATTGCATCCATCGTATAAGCAGCTGAATAAGTCAGATGGTCGTTTTTTGCAATCAAACCAGTCATACCAAACATTTCAGAAGTGCCTTCCATACCAATTCCAAATTTATAACTTGCATACTCATTGTTGTCAGTTGCGCTAGTTGGTTTCTTTATTGAATAACCATCCCACCATACTCCGCCTTTCATCATAGTGCCCATTTCATACCCCAAGGAAACCTCTGTATACATAACATTAGGTATATATGAAGTAGAAGCAGGAGCCCCACCAGGAATCGCTACTGTAGTAACAGAATCTTCTTTTCTAGAATAAGTAGCTACTGTAAAATCTATAGCGCCAGGACCTGCATTCACAACAGCGTCCAAACTGCCGCCAAATCCACTTTTTTTTCTTTGAGCTTTAGAAAATACACTTCCCTCGGTATTCGCCGTTCTTGTTGATGCCTGAAACGAAGAAAATCTATCAGAAATATCCGCGCTTTCTACAACAAAGAACTGAGCACTCAACTTGCCCATCCCGCCAAGCTTGGCAGCAACATCAAATTGAATCCCGTCATCAAAACCCAATCCATTGATAGGCTCTACAAAATCTGTCACATAGTCTGGGCCCCAGTCAGTACCAGAAGTCGGTTGAATACGCCCAATTTTGAAACCGATAGCCATTGTTTCGCTATGAAGTACATCCATACCAACATTCGCTCTTCTCAGCCTGACTTTATTTTCACTATGAGTATCTGCAGCATCAGACATTCCGCCAATATCAGCAAGAATTTCTGCATTGACATTACCGTACGCTATTGTACCGCCCATCCGCGCATTACCAGAGACAACAGCACCATTTGGTTTAGTGTCTGTAGCCTTTTCTGATTGCCATAAGGAATATCTCGCACGTGCCATCATGTTAAAAGTCGCCAAAGGTTTTTCAGTCTCGTCCTTTTTACCTTCTTCCGAAAATGCGCATGTAGAACTTACTAGAACTGTTGCCAATGCAAATGATTGCAGAAAAATTTTCTTTGTCATAAGAATCCTTAAAAAAAAATAAAGTAGGCAGGAAGAAATAAGAAAAGAAATTCCGAATTCAACCCACACTCTTATTTTTATCATTAAAATATTCTTAATACAAGAAATCGAAAATTTTTTCCTTTCAAATTTTCACTAAAAAATATAACTTTTCGTCAAAAAACCAACTAGGAAATCTTTAAAAATATTATAACATAAACAGAAAACTAAAAAGGGAAATTTATGATAAATCAAATTTTAAAAATAATTGGGATCACAATTTTTTATGGAATTATTTGGTTCATGATTTTCTCAATTCCTGTTGGTAATACACCTATGTATGCATTTCTTTTAAAACAATTTAAAACAGAAAGTGATTCTAGTGACTCAGAAAAAAAAGACGGTATCAAAAAAGAAGAAGTGATAGATGCCCTCGAAAAGGCTTTTAAGTAAAAATTATTTTTTAATTGTCTGAGTAGAATTATTTATATTTTTTGGTTGCGCGTTCGCATCAACCTTTGCAATTGAAATCAAATGCACTTTAAAAACCAACGATGAATTTGGACCGATATTTGGTGACGGGGCTTTATCTCCGTAAGCTAGTTCTGAAGGTATATAAAGCATCCAGGTAGATCCTTCTGGCATCAATTGCAATGCCTCTGTCCAACCCTTAATAACCGCACTGACAGGAAATGTTGCTGGTTGTTTTCTAGCATAGGAAGAATCAAAAACTTTTCCATTAATAAGCGTGCCTTCGTAATCTACAGAAACCGTGTCTGTAGCCTTTGGCTTGCTTCCTTTTCCTTCCGCCAAAACGCGATATTGTAAACCATCCGCTAAAGTAACAATTCCTTTGTCAGATTTATTTTTATTTAAAAATGTTAAACCGTCTTTTTTATTTTTATCGCCTCTGGATTTTTGAAGCTGTGCAAAATATTTTTGCATAAAAGCTTGAGACTCTTGTGGAGTCAAAGAACTTTCTTTTCCATTCAGGCCCTCTTCTAAAGCCTTGATCAAAGCTGATTTATTAATTTTAATATCATCATTTCGAATACTCGTTGCAACCTGGTGCCCAATAATATAACTCAGTTTTTCTTCATCTGTTTTAAAATTTGAGGCTTGTTTCGTTTGTTTCTTTTCTGATGCCTTTGTTGATTGAGATGGCACATCAGTGACATTTGCGGCAGGAACGCTTTCCGCTAGACAGACAGAACCCATCAATGTCGCAACAGCCAAGACACAACTGGTTTGTAAAAATTTCATAAAACCCCTTTCGTAAGAAATAAAATTCAATGTCATTGATAAAAAAATGACATTCAGATCCAGCTGTATTACTTTCGTATTGTAGTGTCAAGTTTGTTTTTTATATATTAAAAAATATAAGTAAAACCTTAATAAATATGGATTAAATATGATAAAAAAGAAATTAGGAATTTTTATTGGAAGATTTCAACCTTTTCATTTTGGGCATTTGAAATCTCTAGAATTTACACTTACAAAATGCGAAAAATGCCTTGTTATTATTGGTGGTCATTTACTTTCAATTTCTGGATTCAATCCATGGGATACAGACGAGCGCATAGAAATGCTTCGTTTAGCAATTCCTAATAATTTAATTAAAAAATTAGAATTTGTCCAAATTATGGATTATTTATACAATGAAAATTATTGGAAAATGTATGTTTTAAAGTCTGTTCGCACACTATGTGCTGACGATAATGAAATTATTTTATTTGGTCACATGAAAGATGATTCTTCTTATTATTTAAAAATGTTTTCTGAATGGGAGTTTATGGAAACTGGAAATTTTTTTCAGTATAACTCTACAGATTTTAGAAAGAAATATTTTTCACGTAAAAAACACAATGATTTATTAGACATGATCCCCGCAAATCTTCATGAATATTTAAAAAATTGGAAAAAAACTTCTATATATAAATCCATCCAATTAGATTTTTTTTCAGAAAACATCATTCCTAAAACAGAACAAAAAACCTATATTTTATGTCAACAGTATGGATTTTTATTAGTTGAAAAGAAAATTAATTATCCATATAAAAATTTAATTTCATTACCAGAAAAAAACGATTTTATTGAAAATTTTTTGATAAAAAACAGCAGCCATTTTAAAAATAAACAGAATTACTTATATAATAAAAGACTCCCTATTTATGATCCTATGATTCATATTGAAAAATGGGCAATAGAAAATTTTCAAAATATTCTATTGCCAGATCAATATACTTGGATTCATGAAAGCATGATTTCTGAATTTCAAGAAATTTTTATTGAAGATCACTATCAAATTATACGTTATGGTAATTAATTTTTTATGAGATTTAAATTTTATTTATTAAATCAAACGAGGTATCAATTTAAAATTAATTTTTCATTAATTTTTTGACACTTTTTTCAAACCACCAATTGCTGATAGAAGAAAAAAAAGACTGTCTTATAATTTTTGACACTTCGCTTTTTGAAATTTTAATTTTATTTTCAGAAGAAATAATATTATCAGATGATTTTAATTTATTCAGCGTCCCTATCGCCAACAATAATGGCAATGCGCAAAAAAACCGAATTCGAGGATTTATTTTAGGTATTTTTTTTACATATTCCACAGATTCTAAAAGATCTTTTTGAGCTAAAAACATGAGTTCTTTTGCGGCTATTTCATTTTGAAAATAAAAATTTTTATTTAATAAATTTTCATGCGATGACCCTAAACGCTTTAATATTTCTTCAGGAATATAAATTGAGTTTTCTTTCTGCTTATCCCAAAAAATATCTTTTAAAATATTAATAATCTGCAGCCCCTCGCCAAACTTTGAAGATATTTTATAAAGCGATTGATAAAGTTTTTCATTAAAAAGTAAGGCATGCTCTTTCCATAAATCTGTTAACATGCACCCAACAGTTCCTGCCACATAATAGCAATATTCTTTAAATTCAGAGAGTGATTGTATTCTTAATTTATTGTCATGTTTTCTGAGAAACTTTTTCATCCCACAGATCATTTCAGAAACCCAATGAATAAGTACAGATTTTGTATAAAAAGAGAGGCTTTCAAAAACACGAAAAACTTTATCACAATTTCGGACTAAATTAATATGAGACTCATCTCCTGTTAACTTATCTGCTATTTTGCAAATGAATGAAATTTGATTTCTATCTGAAAAACAATTTTGAAATTTTTCTAAATAATAAATTTTATCTTCTGTGATAAGAGAAAGATCGTCTTCTATTGTATCTGCAATGCGACATAATAAGTAACCAACAAGTACACTATTTTTGATTTGTCCTTTCAAAACATGAATTCCAATTGCAAATGTTCGTGAGACTTTATTCACGATTTCATTACAATACAAAATCGAGGAAGAAAACTCCGCCGCTTCCGAATTTAGAGAAAAGGCTTCATTCGTTTTTTCAAAAAATTTCATAATTTTGTTCTCAGGCGAACGGAAACGAAATTTGTAGACATGAATTCAATGGGATATGATCTCCATGAATAACCGTTCGAAATATTTGTTCTTTTTTTCCTGGCCAAACAACCTCCAACGATTTAATTTTTGGTTTTTCTAGTCCAAAACCAAAATGAGCAATAGGCTCCATCTGTGAATGATAACCGCTTCCCGAACAAATAAATTTTGTCTGCAGGGTATTATCGTTAAAAAGAATTGTTACTTTAGCACTCAATGCTGGAAATTTAAACTGTGTCAAAGGCTGAACACGAAGCCAATAGTTTCCATTGGACTGTCCTAAAAATAATTGATTTTCCTGAATTTGAAATTCCCCCGATGCCACAAATAAATCTAGCCGCCCGCTTCCGGTTAGGTCGCCATAAGCACATCCCGTGCTAGAATACTGAGATAATTTTAATTCCCCAATATCGACACTTTCCCACTCATTACTCCCTAAGTATCGAAACATAACATTTGAACCACGGGCACATGTAAAAAAAATTTCTTCTCGACCATCATTATCAAAATCAGCCACAACAGCACTACGAATATGTTTGAGTTGTTGAATCACAAGAGGAGTGACATCATAAAATTCCCCAGGTGTTTCATGAAATAAAATTTTGTTACCTTCTTGTGAAATAATCACAATATCAGCTAACCCATTACCTGTAAAATCAGCTACACAAATCGACAAAAGATTAGTTAAAATCCCATCTAAATCAATATTTGAATTTAAATGAATATAATTATTTTTATCACCTCTCGTAAACAGCTTAATTTGATTTTTATTTTCTAAAATCAATATATCTGAGGCATTTTTACTTAAAATCATCTGAGAAATTGCAATTTTTCCGTGCTTTGATATTGACAAACCACGCTCCTTGGAAGAATCACGAGAAAAAGATTTTTCTTCTGATAATTTTTCTGAAGAATAAAAAGAAGGAAATTCATTCGCATGCAGTACTAAAAACCCATGAATGCCCTCGCCCTCATAATCCACAGCGCATACATTTTGAGACCCAGAAGAATTCACAAAATCGAAGTGAGAATTTTTTGAAAATAAATTTTTAAATGTCATATATTTTTTTTCATCAATCACTTTTTCTTGAAATAAAAATAAATCATCCTCATTTTTATTTCGCGAAGATTTATTAAATGAATTGAGTGTATAAATACAAGGTATTCCTTTTCCAAAAAAATCTCCGATAGAAAAACCTAAGGTTTGTTTTTTTTTAAGTTTGAACTCATTTGGAGAAATATCTTCAAATTCAAATGTATTTTCATTATATTTATAAATATTGTTCCCCGAATTATTATTTGCCACCAATATTTCTGATTCGCCGTCACCATCAATATCAAAAATTGAAACACCTGTAGAAAGCGTCATTTCATTATTGGCTAAAGCATGCGTTGCATTAATAAATAAGGGTTCATTTTTTGTTTCTAACATGACTATTCCCGATTTTGAGAAAAAACCTCGTAGGTTTGAAAGGATGCGGAAAAAAGCGCAAAAGCCAGAGGCCCCAAAATCGCGCCCGCAATACCAAATACAGAAAGGCCTCCTAAAATTGCAAGGAAAATCCAGTAAAATTGAATATCAGCTTTTCCTTTCATAAGTAAAGGTCTTAATATATTGTCAATAACTCCTATAAATACAGCGCAGATCAATATAACAACTGCAGATGTTTTATCTCCACGCGAAAAATAACACCACGCTGCCGTTCCAACTGTTACTGGAGCCGTCCCAACCACAGGAATAAACGAAATAAAAAAAGACAATGCTGAAAGCAAGATAAAATTAGGAACATTTAACATAAAAAGTAAAATAGAAATCAAAAACGCCTGAATAAACGCAATAATACCATTTGCCAAAAATAAGGCTTT
>CANJMU010000021.1 GCA_947475135.1 Silvanigrellaceae bacterium | reverse complement strand
TATGAGCTTCTTGTGACATTTATGGCAGTACTCGAGTTAAGCAAAATGCGATTTGTGAATATTTTCCAAGAAAATTTATTTTCGCCTATCCATATTTCAAAAGGAGAATTATTTACATCGGATAAAACTATTTTTGGAAATTTAGATGCTTCATTGTTATAACCCTGAAGGAGAAAAAGTATGGCCGATCGTCAATTTGCTTTGAATGGACTTTCGCCTTGGTGGCGACACGTAACAATTCTTGTCCTCATTTTTGGGTTTTCTGTTTTAATTTTTATGACTGAGCAAACCTACAAAAATGCTCCTCCAATTCCAAATAAAGTAACAGACCAAAATGGACAAATTTTATTTACAGGCAATGATATTCTTAATGGCCAAGCAGTTTTTTTAAAATATGGCCTTATGGAACATGGAACTTTATGGGGACATGGTTCTTATTTAGGTTACGATTACAGTGCAAAATATTTACATCGAACTTCAGAAATATCACAATCAATTTTGTCTGAAAAAATTTTTTATGTCCCTTATGACAAATTAACCCATGAACAAAAAATACAAATAGATGCACAAGTAAGTCATGCTTTTAAAGAAAATAATTACAATAAATCATTGGATACACTGCTATGGAACCCACTGGAAGTTGAAAGTTACAACCAACAACTTCATGAGTGGAAAAATTATTTTTCTCGCTCTCTCGCTCCTGGGTTACCACAAAGTTATATTTCCGATGAAAAAGAATTAAATGACTTAACAAAATTTTTTGCGTGGGCCGCATGGGCTAGTGTGACAAATCGACCTCATGAAAATTATACCTACACCAATAATTTCCCCTTTGACCCTTCTGTCGGGAATTATCCCGCATCACAAACAATTATTTGGAGCGCAGTGAGTTTAATTTTCCTTTTAGGAGGATTGGGGTTAACTCTTTTTTTATTTGGAAAATTTGATTATTTTGGTTGGCGCATGAATGAAAGCCAATCTTTCAAAATAGACAAACTGGATTTTCCATCGGACATCACAACTCAACTGACACCAAGCCAAAAATCCCTTGGGCTTTACTTTGTTATTGCTGCAGTTCTCTTTCTTGCACAAGGGGTTATTGGTGGAATTATCGCACACTACAAAGTTGAACCCAATGGGTTCTATGGTTTAAATATTTCTCAGTGGTTTTCCTTTTCATTATTAAGAACATGGCATTTACAACTCGCCATTTTTTGGATCGCAACCGCGTGGGTTGCGGGTGGATTGTTGCTTGCCCCTATGGTTGGATTTGAACCTAAAGGACAAAAAGCTGGTGTCCTTGTTCTTTTAGGCGCCCTTGTCATCGTCGTCCTAGGAAGCATGCTAGGGGAATATCTTGGCCTAAAAAATTTACTCGGAAATGTTTGGTTTTGGTTTGGACATCAAGGCTCAGAATATCTTGATCTGGGGCGATTTTGGCAATTTTTACTTGCAGCTGGATTAATTTTTTGGCTTTTCCTTATGTTAAGAGCACTCAAACCTGCATTTCAAAATAAAGAAAAATCAACTCTCGCTTCGCTTTTTTTATATAGCGCCGTTGCAATTCCTTTATTTTATGTACCAGCCTTATTTTATGGGCCTCATACAAATTTTTCCATTATAGATAACTGGCGCTTTTGGATTATTCACTTATGGGTAGAAGGTTTTTTTGAACTCTTTGCAACTGTTTTGGTTGCCGTTATTTTTTACCAACTTAGAATCGTCAGCTCAAAAGTAGCCACCCGGGTTGTTTACTTAGATGCAATTCTTTATTTGGCTGGTGGAATTACTGGAATTGCCCACCATTGGTATTTTACAGGACAAAAACCAATTTCAATGGCTCTTGGCGCTTGTTTTTCTGCCTTAGAAGTTGTTCCTTTAACACTTTTAACTTTAGATGCTTGGGATTTTATTCGTCTTACTAAAGTAACATCTGGAAAACAAAATCCAGTTTTGCGTCACAAATGGACTTTTTATTTTTTAATGGCTGTTGGTTTTTGGAATTTTGTAGGCGCAGGTGTCTTTGGATTTTTAATTAATTTACCGATTATTTCCTATTTTGAAATTGGAACAACTCTTACATTAAATCATGGACATGCTGCAATGTTTGGGGTCTTCGGAATGCTTGCTTTAGCCATCATTGTCTTTGGTCTTCGCCATTTATCAAATGATCAAACATGGATTTCTATTGAAAAATATATTTCCTTTGGATTTTGGGGATTGAATATTGGCTTATCCCTTATGATTATTTTAGATCTTTTCCCTGCAGGTATTTTGCAACTTCAAGATTCTATAACCAATGGATACTGGCATTCCAGAGAACTTATTTTTACAATGCATGGACTTTTCCATAATTTGGAATGGACCCGGGTCATCGGAGATTTGATTTTTATTTTTTGCGGAATTTTTCCAATAGTCTTAGCTGTTGTCTATGGCTCTTATTTGTTTTTAAAAGAGCCTATTACTGTGAATAAATAAAGATAATTTATATATAAAAAAAACTTCATGAATCCGCATTTATTTCAGAGTATTCATGAAGTCTACAGGGGGAAATCATAATGTCACTTGCACTTTTATTTGTATTACTAGGAATGTTATTTATTATTGCAGAAGTTTTCACAACAACATTTTATTTTTTACCTGTGGGTATTTCATTTTTAATCACAGGTTTTTTTGCCACATTTTTATCTCCTATTTTTTTAATTTTTATTTTTTTAATCCTTTCTTTATTTGGGCTTTATTTAACAAAAATCGTGAAACAAAAAATAACATTAAGTAAACATAAAAAAGAAAATGATTCAAAAGAAGAAATTACTCTTGTTGGGCAAAATGGGGTTATTGTGAATGAAAACAATCAAATCAAAGTGAAAGTTTTTTCCGATTCATGGGCGCTTCTCAACGAAGAAATAAATCATTACAAAGCAGGAGATCATGTCAAAATCAGTGAAGTTCGTGGAAATAAAGTAAGAGTTGAAAAAACTCATTAGACTGTTTATCTCAATCATGGTTTAACAATGAAAATCAATTTATTATAAAATAGGGGAGTTTTTTATTATGATAAGTTTTAGTACGATAATTTTCTTAGCAATCGTTTTTTTATTTTTTGTCATTTTTTTCAAAAGTATTTTTACTGTCAAGCAGCAACAATGCGTTGTCATTGAACGACTCGGAAAATATCACAAAACATTGACCTCAGGATTAAATATTATTGTTCCTTTTGTAGATTCTAAAAGACAAATATTATGGATTGAAAATGGGCGCCTTCTGTACACAGACATCATTGATTTACGTGAAGTTGTTTTTGAAATTCCAGAACAAAAAGTAATTACAAAAGACAATGTGGGAATTCAAGTTGATGCTTTGATTTATATTCAAATTACAGATGTCAAACGCGCTCTTTATGAAATTCAATCTTTGCCGACAGCTGTTTCGCAATTAACACAAACCACACTCAGAAGTCTTTTGGGTGAAATGGATTTAGATCAAACCTTAAGTTCACGAGATATAATCAACACTCGTTTAAAAATAGTGTTAGACGAAGCGACAGATAAATGGGGCCTTAAGGTAACAAGAGTAGAATTAAAAAATGTAAACCCACCACAAGACATTCAGGTGGCTATGGAAAAACAAATGCAAGCAGAACGGGAACGCCGCGCCAGCGTTTTAACCGCTGAAGGCAGTAAGCAAAGTCAAATTTTAAATTCCGAGGGCGACAAACAAGCCAGAATTTTTCGTTCCGAAGGGGAAAGACAAGAAAAAATCAATCAGGCAACAGGACAAGCACAGGCTATTGAACTTGTGGCAAATTCGCAGTCTAAGGCCATTGAGATGATTAAAAATGCTTTTGGTGATAGTAATACTGCAAGCAATTATTTAATTGCCATGGAGTATTTAAAACGTTTTGGTGAGTTCACTCAAAAAAGTACAGATAAAATTTTTATTCCCTATGAGGCCTCTGGGGTTTTAGGATCCCTGGGCTCCATTCAAGAAATGTTGAAAAGCGTAAAAAAATGACGAGTTTGTTTCAAAATAGTTTGTTTTATGACCTTTTATTTCAAGAACAAAAAACCTCTCAAGAACCTTTGATCATCATGGGAGGAAGTGCGGGATCTCGTTTTCAATCCAATGATATTTTATTAGAAAAACCTATTGTGGTTTTTGACTTTGAAACGACAGGATTGGATCCTAAAACATCTCGAATGATTGAAGTTGGGGCCATTAAATATCAAAATAAAAAAGAGATTGGCAGATTGACATCTTTGATTCATCCTCAAGTTTTATTAAGTCAAGAAATTACAAAAATCACCGGCATTACTGATAAAATGCTAAAAAATGCACCACCAGCAAAGCAAATCATACCTGAATTACATGAATTTATGATTGGTTGTGTCGGAGTGGCGCATAATGCTGAGTTTGATATTGGTTTTCTTTTTTATGAATCTTTAAGGCTTGGAATTCATATTGATTACACAATATTTTGTACTCTGAAAATGGCTCGACAATTATTAAAAATTGAGCGAAGAAATTTGGATGCTCTCGCCAAACATTTTGGACTAGAATTCGAATCACGACATCGATCTATTGGAGATATTCAAGTTACGGCAGGGGTTTTTTGGAAATTATTGGAAAATAACCCCCATTTAAAAACAATAAAAGATATGGCGCCTTATTTAGAAGGGATGCTGAATTCTCGCGGATAGTAAAGATTGACTTATGAATCACAAAAAAATCTTGTTACTTTGTTCACTTGGCGCGTTGTTTGAATATTATGATTTTGCTATTTTTGCACTCCTGATGCCTATTTTTAAAGTTCAATTTTTTAGTGGCGGAAACCCGACTTTTGATACAATAAAAGCTTTTGCAATTTTTACCAGTGGATATATTGCCCGTTTGTTAGGTGGAATTTGGTACAGTCACCAGAGCGATAAATACGGTCGAAAAAAACCTTTTTTAAAAACACTTTTATTGATGGCAATACCTACAATTGCCATAGGTTTTTTACCCGTCTATTCGCAAATTGGATGGATAGCTCCTGTTTTATTACTTCTCTTTCGCATTTCCCAAGGGCTTGCCATGGGAGGTGAATCTCCTTCAGCTTTAACAATCATCTTTGAATCATCACCAAATCATTTTAAAACAACTGCCACAGGATTTCTCTTGGGAAGTATTGTGTTTGGATCATTTCTGGGATCTTTATTAATTTCTGGTTTGACTTTTTTTCAAAGCGAAAGTTCTTTTCATTTATGGGGATGGCGTATTCCGTTTATTTTTGGTGGATTTTTGTGCATCATTGGCGCTTTATTAAGACGTAATTTAAATGAAACACCTGAATTTTTAACAATGGCAAAAGCTCAAAAAAATGTTTCAATTCCTTTTTTAACTCTGATTCAAAAATATCGTTTTTTTATTTTCAAAGGAATTATTTTAGGAATCCCTACAGCTGTTGCATTTATGTATTATTTATTAATGCCAAATCTATTCTTGCAACCTTTCTATCATGTGACAATTAAAAATTTGATTTATTTAAGTTCCATTGGGCTTGTGACCAATGCTTTTTTTGATGCCTTCTTTGGTTATTTAGGCGACAAATGGGATCCTAAAAAGATGTATCTTATTGGGGTCAGTCTTATTGGTTTATGGGCCCTTGTAAGTCATTTTATTTTCTTAACTCATCATGTTTTTTATATTTATTCTGCAATTTACATCATGGCCATTTTAATTGGAATTCCAACAGCATCTTTATTTCATATGAATCTGAAAATGCTTCCAACAGAGGTCAGGGCTTCTGGGATTGCTGTTATTTTGAATATGACCAACGGCATTATTGTTGGAAATATTCCGCTCTTTTTTTCCTATCTTGTGACATCTTCCGGTTTTATTATTTTTCCATCCATTATAATAGGTATTCTATGTTTTTCTGCGGTGTTATTTGTTTTTTTTGAACAACGACCGTTACCTTATCTCTTCCAACATTCGTAGGACATGCATACAATTTAAGAATTTGCGCTGACGTCCCAGGAAGGGTTTTGTTTAGTAAAGTAACACTGCAAGCCTTCTTGACCTTCTGCATTGACTCGTGTCTTTGCAATCTGTTCCGAGGTCCATTGAATGATATTTAAACTAGGCAATGGTGATGATTTTAATATTAAATTTTTTGTCGCCCTGACAGCTTCTGGTCCTGCCTTCAAATGATTTTCAATTTCTTTTTCAATTTGTTGTTGAACGACAAAATCATCTCCAATAAAAATTTGCTGAACAAGACCATATTTAATTGCAGTTTCTTCATCGAATTTTTTTCCGGTGAGCATAAATTCGGAAGCATTTGAAACATTTATTTTGCGAAGAATGTAAGGACTAATCACAGCAGGAATAATACCAAGAAGAACTTCTGTGGTGGCAAATACCGATTTATTTTTCACATAAACAATATCGCTACAGCAGACGATCCCAAGTCCACCACCAATCGCAGCACCCTGAACAAGACTTAGGACAGTCGTTGGAAACGAAGCCATCAGATAAAACATATGAGCAAGCCTCATAGCATCTTTTTTATTTTCTGTTTCGTTATTGTGACTTTGTTTTTTCATGTAATTCAGATCGGCGCCGGCGCAAAAAGCAGACCCTTCACCTTCCAAAATAAGCAGTCGAAGTTCCAATGCATTTTCTATTTTATGCAAATTTTCTAAAACAAAAATAATTTCGTCGATCATTTCTTCGTGAAAGGCATTTTTAATTTCTGGTCGTGAAAAAATAATTTTTTTCACGCCACGATCTAATGAAACAAGACGAATATTTTTTCCCTGAAATTCTTTCATAGACGTATCCCTGTAATGATGTTTACTTAATCAATTCTCCATAACAAGGTTTATTTTTTTCAGTGATTGTATGAAGCAGTGCTTCTGGAATATTCACTTCACAACGTAACAAGGCCTGACTGAATGTTTTTCCTTGAGCATCAATTTGTAAGCTCATGGTTCCACCACCACCCAAAGATTCTTCCAATAAAAAATTCACTGCCCATAAATTGGGAACTAAATATCGAGTGACTTTTCCTTTGCAAAGGCTGTGAAACCAATCATTGACTTTTTCTGTGCTGATGTTTTCTCGAATCCAAACGTAACATTCGGGGCTTCTTCCAATCAATCCAATGTTTGCAGTATCACCTTTGTCACCACTGCGCGCGTGGGCAATTTCCATTAAGGAAACCCTAAGTAAACGCGAAGTTGCCATTGCAGAAATAGATTGATTAAGAAAGGGATCAAATACTTTTTCGTTGGTATAGGAATCTCCGCCGGTGATCGGCCAAGGAACATTTTCAATTGTTTTTATTTGAGAAGAGTTCTTTTTTTGGATTGTGTATTCTAAAATATCGATATTAAATGGTGCAAATTTTTGCGGCATAAGTGCTGGCCAATAGCTGACAACATCGCTAATTGAAGGAGCTCCTCCAGTCACAGCAACTCCGCTGGGACCACTTAAAATTAAAGAAGGTAACAACTTTCGAAAAAGATTTAATTTATCTTTTTGGTGGTCCCGTGCAGTTAATTTTAACAAAATTTCTATGGCGTCATTTCTTTTTAACATACCCTTATGGGCACTGTCGTAACCTACGTATTCAGTGTTTCTATGTGTGATTGGTTTTAAATTTGATTTTAATAATTCATTGTCTAGTCGTGTCCAAAATATTTTTGAAAACATTTCTGCTTTTTCTAAAACATCGGGCCCAGAAATAATAATTGTGCCTGAACATTTGTAACCATCTTCATAAGCGATCGAAACCTTCAATAAATCTGTTGGTTTTCGACCTTGAATTTTAGAAATTTTAACTCGATTTTCTGATTCTTCTTCGATTTGAATTGTGGAAAAATCAGCAATGACGTCTGGTGTGATATAGCTTTGTGGCGATCCCATTTCGTAAAGTAACTGCTCACGAACGGTTTGTTCGCTAACAAGTCCACCGCTATCGGGATGTTTCGTTACGATAAAAGAACCATCTTTGTAGCATTCTAAAATGGGAAAACCGACGTCAATAAAGCTTGGAACCTTTTTCCAATCTGTAAAATTTCCACCTGTGGCTTGTGCTCCGCATTCAATAATATGTCCCGCAACAATGCCGCTCGCTAATTGATTAAAATCATTTTCATCCCAACCGAACTCATAAATAAGAGGAGCCAGTGTAATTCCTGTATCTGTCACTCTTCCGCAAATTACAATATCAGGATTGTATTTAAGTGCTTCCACAATTGGTTTTGCACCAAAATAAACATTGGCAGACAAAACCCGATCCGCACAATGAGAAAAATCTTCATTGGTTTCCATGTTTTTAAATTCAACGTGATGTTCTTGGTGTAAAACAGAAACTTGACTTAAAATATCATCACCAGTCACAACAGCAATTTTTAAATTTAATTTTTTTCTTTGACACAATTCAAAAATAGCATCTGCGCAAGCGCGCGGATTC
>CANJMU010000020.1 GCA_947475135.1 Silvanigrellaceae bacterium | reverse complement strand
TGGAAAAGCAAAATCACTCTCATAAAAACAAAATAAACGAAGCTGTTGAATGAAAGAAACTTTAGAAAATTGACTGTCAATTCTTAAAAAGCAGTATTCTGGCTCATGATTATCTTTCAAATAAAGCACGAAAAGAATAACGCTTCGATCCGTCGCTTTCACAACACTCTTGGCAAGCTGAATAGATGTTTGACTGTAATCCTCCCACACCACCTGACTAAAAATAAAAAAAGTATCAGGCGACCTAGGATGATGCTCCACAATTTTTGGTTCCATCAGGAGCGCTTCATAGTCTTGATCTAGAGCATCAACAGAATTTCCTCTGCCAGAAAAATAGATAGAGAGATTTTCTAAGTAAATGCTTTGAACTTCATCCAATTCTCCACAACTGTCACATGATTTTTTTTCTCCCCATAAATACCATAATTTATCAAGATCCCTTGTACAGTAGTGATACTTCAGACCTTTTAAAACAACATTAAAATATTTTGATGGATTTTCTCTGAGTCTTCGAATTTGAAATGGCTCAATATCAAGAACAAAAGGCATGTTTTGTAACCTTATTTAAAAACTAATTTGAGAAATATTTTCGTCGTGATTTTTTTCAAACCGAATTGTTTTTGTAAAATATTTTTGAAATTTATCTAAATGATGATCGACTAATAAAACGCACATATGACTTTTTTGGCTTAAAAGATATAATTTCTCCATCAGCCGATCTCGGCAACAGGAGTCTAAACTTGCTAAAGGTTCGTCTAAAAAAAGAATTTTAGGATGAGATAAAAAGGCACGGACAACCAACGCACGTGTTTTTTGCCCACCACTTAATTCATGAAAACTTGTATTTTCAAAACCACTCAGCTGCCATTCTTTTAAATGTTCATGAATTTTATTTTTTTGTTTTTCAGATAATTTTGATGAAAAATCAGGGCCAAAACCTTGGGCGACAAAATCAAAAACTGAAATCGAAAAATATTTATTCACATTATGAAATTGAGGGACAAAGCTGACTCCCTGGGTCAAAGATTTTTCTGGCTCTAAGCTTTTATCATTTCGTTCTAAACCGCCATGAATTGGAGGAATAAGACCAAGCCATGTTTTTAATAACGTGGATTTTCCACAGCCATTTTGTCCTAAAATAGGATAAATACCAGAATTTAAAATTTCACCGCTAAAGGGAATATTTAATGGAGTTTGCTTGGAATATCCTAAAACTAATTTATCCCATTTTAAGTAGCTCATGAATGATGTTCTCGTTTTTTTTCATACGTTAAAAAAAGAAAATCTTTTTTTTGTGTCACACCGGTCAACGTCAGTTGTTGACTAAATTTTTCTTGGGAACTTATTAAAGAAGGGGCGTCGTTCTTGGCATAAAGAAAAGGGCTTAGTGTCAGGTGCAATTGCTGAACCAATCGAGATTTCCAAAAAAGCGCATTGAGCACACCACCACCAAGCAATGTGGATGAAAAAATATTTTGAGCTTTTAAATATTGAAACAATCCAGAAATATTTCCAATCATTTGAAGATAATGATTTTCTTGTTTTAAAATTTGAATTTGTGATTTCTCGCTAAGTTCAAAGGAAGTGCACGTCAAAAGAATTTTTGGAAATTTATTTTCTGGTTTCCACAAATTATGATCCTTCTTTATTTTTCCCGATTGAGAAAAAATAATCCACGGAATTTCTTTTTGATTCTTACGTAAATGTTTGACTGAAAATGCATTTTCTTCGCACTCAATACTTTCTTTTCCAATAAAGACACAGTCTGTTAGGGAAACAAGACGTTCCATATTTTTAAAATCGTCATCGTTGGTAAAATGATTTTTTTCTCTGGCGAGATTCGATTCTTTTTGTTCAAAAGCAATTTTTCCATTGAGCGAAGACAGCATGACATTTTGAATAAAAAAAGAATCTTTGTCGTTCATATAAAATCACAACCCATTTTGTGCGCGGTGAACAGTAAATGTAATTAAATTCACAATTTCATCAATGTCGCAGTTACGCGCTAAAACATTCATTGGCTTTTTCACACCTGTCAATATAGGACCAATTGCCGAAGCCCCACCTAATTTGTTTAATAATTTATAAGCAATATTTCCTGAAGTTAAATCGGGACAAATTAACACGTTTGCAGGGCCTTTTAATGTCGAAAATCCATACGTGCGTTCTAATAATTCCGATGAAACAGCAAAATCAGCTTGCATCTCGCCGTCGATTTCAATATCGGGGCGTAATTGTTTGACAAGCTCTGTGGCCTTACAGACTTTTTCTGACTCTTTATTTCTCGTGCTCCCAAAATTACTAAAACTTAACATTGCCACACGTGGTTGTTCGTTCAAATAAATCTTTGCCATATCGTGTGCTTGAATGGCAATTTGAGACAACTCTTCTGCATTAGGATTAACATTCACCGTGGCGTCTCCAATCAACACAGTACGATCTTTCCAGATTAACATGTACATACCGGCCAATATCTTATCCGTTTGTTTTCCAATAATTTGAAGCGCAGGGCGCAAAACATCACCGTAATTGTGATGCACTCCAGATAAAAATAAATCTGCGTGACCAAGCTCGACCATCATGGAAGCATAATAATGATGGTCGCCTGAAATAAGCTCAGAAGCCCCCATGCGTGTGACACCTTTACGAGCTCTTCGTTCTAATAAATGATGCGCATATTCTTCTGAAAATTCAGAATCTTTAGGATCGATAATTTGAACACCGGCCAATTGGCGATCTAATTTAGCCTCTAAAATGAGCTGCTTAATTTTTTCTTTGTTGCCTAATAAAATAGGCTCACAGATTCCTTCTGTACGAACAACTTCGGCAGCTTTAATAATTTTCGAGCTGGTCCCTTCTGGCAAAACAACTTTTAATTTATTGGCTACATTTCTGTTGGTTACAATCACACTGCGTTTTATTTTTCGCGTGACAGTTTGCAGGGCTCCTAGGCTTGACTCCAATTGATCCACATAGTGCTCTAAATCAAGATTTTTTTTCGCAACACCTGTATCCATGGCTGCCTTTGCAACTGCTGGGGCAACGCGAAGTAACAACCGCGGGTCAAATGGTTTTGGAATTAAATATTCTCTGCCATAATTTGCTATACTCGAGTAAGACTTTGTCACACTTTCAGGAATATCTTCTTTGGCGAGTGCCGCAATTGCGCGAACTGCTGCCATTTTCATATCTTCATTGATTCTTTTAGCTCGAACATCCAACGCACCACGAAAGATATAAGGGTACCCTAGAACGTTGTTGACCTGGTTGGGGTAATCGGAACGGCCCGTTGCAATAATCGCATCGCTGCGCACAGATTTAATTTCTGCAGGTGAAATTTCAGGGGTTGGATTGGCCATGGCAAAAATGATGGGGTCTTTGGCCATCGTTGCCACCATTTCTTTTGTAACAGAACCGGCTACACTCAAACCACAAAAAACATCCGCCCCGACAAGAGCTTCTGCTAAAGTACGTTTTTCTGTTTCTCTTGCAAAACGTTCTTTGTATTTGTTCATTCCTTCCGTGCGCCCTTTGTAAACAACACCTTTGGAATCGCACAAAATTAAATTTTCTTTGCTAAGACCAATATTCAAATACATTTGTGCACAGGCAATAGCGGCTGCTCCTGCTCCATTCACAACACATTTCATGTCGCCTAATTTTTTTCCGATGATTTCACAAGCATTCAAAAGTGCTGCGGAACTGACAATAGCTGTCCCATGCTGATCATCGTGAAACACAGGAATATTTAATTCTTCGCGCAAACGTTCTTCAATTTCAAAGCATTCCGGGGCTTTAATATCTTCTAAATTAATAGCCCCAAATGTGGGCTCTAACATACGGCAAGCCTGAATGACTTCTTCTGCGGTTTTTGCATTAATTTCAATATCGTAACAATCGATATCAGCAAAAATTTTGAATAAAACGGCCTTTCCTTCCATCACAGGTTTTCCTGCAAGGGGGCCAATATCGCCAAGCCCAAGCACTGCACTCCCATTAGAAACAACCGCAACTAAATTTCCTTTAGCGGTGTATTCATAGGCAAGTTCCGGGTCACGGGCGATTTCTAGGCAGGGTTCAGCGACACCTGGTGAATAGGCAAGAGTAATATCTTTTTGAGTTTTGCATGGTTTTGTAAGGCCTGTTTCAATTTTACCTTTGCGGCCTTGACTGTGATACAATAAAGCGTCTTCTTTCAATCCCATAAATAAACAGGTTCCTTTCTAAGGTTCGATGAACCTTTCGATTCTAGCATTTTTTGTGGAGGCGAATCAAAGTATGTTTTTTGAAATTAAAACAATGATAATCTATTTTTTTTTACTTTTTTTTATTGATGCGTGATTTATTCAATGGATTTTAATTTCCGAATGTTCAATTGAGAATCTCCAAATGGACTAGGTGTGCTAGGAAAATCAACTATAAGTCTTGTTAAATGCTCCATCCATGGGCCTGATAGCACATTACATTTAGCTTCAGAACACCAGTTATCCAAAAATGAGTTCAATCCGGGATCACCAGAGATAACAAAAACAAGTTCATTTTTAATATCTTTTAAAAAATCTGTAACAAGGGACGAAATATCTTTGTCAGTCTCCTGATTAAACGTGTATTTGTCTAGAAGAGAAGCAATGCTATTGTCGGACTTTGTAATTTGTTCCATCCCCCGCAAAGGACTTTCCCACCAACCCAAGAAATAATATTTGGGCCCTTCAGATTCGATTAAGTGAACATTCAATATAAAAAAAATATTATAAAGAATTTCAAAAAAAAATTGAAAAAGAACTCTTTTAAAATCAAATTCATCATATGCCAGGCCTCTCCTATGGAAATTGTCTAATATGCCTTGATAATTATGCAGAGTACGCTGAAAAAATGGCTTTGAATGTCCTCGAATTCTATCTGTTTTATATAAAGAAAAAGTCGACCCGCCACGAGGCATAAAATCAATAATTTTTAGTACAAATTGCTTTCCTTGAATATCTATGCACATATTGTCAAATTTAAGATCGCCAGGCCAGTAATTTTTTTCTAAAATTTCCTGAATGGAAGACAGGAATGAAAAAACACCTATAATTCGTTGCAGTAGAGTCCAAGAATAGAGTTTCTTTCCTAATTGACCACAGGATTCCCCTGCTGCAGGTTGATACGCAAGAGCTCTGTTGAATCCCCCCTCGTGCCGGCGATCACTGAACTCAATCACCTCCCATTCTAAAAAATCTCTTGTGTTTCTTCTCAAAAATTTGAATAACTCATCTTTTTTATCACTCGATAAACAACTGACATTGTAATTGGCTGGCCGCGAAAAAGTGACAATGGGTTGCGCTTTTTCAATCACAAAACCAGGGCCTATGTCTGGGCTAGGAGGCTCTTCTGCTCTCCCGACGGTTAATAACAAGGAATAAAGCTTCACTTGTTTTATAGCTCCAGAATTATAAAGGATTTGATGACATAATCTCCCCTCACCATCTTTTCCTATTTGAATATTCGCTTTGACAATAACATAAATATGAGAAGGATCTTCTTTTTTCGTAAAAAGCAAAAAAGCGTGGGCATGCTCGTGACCAAGTGTAAGCAAATTTTTTTTAGAGAAATAACATCCATAGTCTTCACCGGAACCCGAAATTTTTGTAGAGAACTCACTTATCTTTTGCAATAGAATTCGAATAAACCATTCCCCTAAAATCACGTCCATTCTTAAAAAAGGATTTTCGATATTTTTGTGAAAAGTTTGAATTGTGTTTAAACTTTTTTCAGTGATTTGATGAGGAAAAAGTTGATCTGAATCTTCTAAATAAGAGAGGTGGTGTTTTTTATAATTTGCTAAAAATTGAATGACCTCCTGTCCACTGTCTGTGACAGAGCCCCTAAGAATTTGACCTACAAAACCGGTTCTTCTGAAATTGATTGTATTTATAATATCTGCAAGAGCTTTAACATCTACCGTATTTGGCTCTACATTAGATTTTCTATTCACGAACATGATATAAACAATAAGAAGGGAGTCCGTTTCTGCGACAATCTCCCTAGTTTGAAAACGAAGAATAAAAGGACCAATCATTTCGGACGGTAAACTATAAGTCAAGATTAAATGAATAAAAGTATCGACAGCATATCGTTTTTTTTCCGCTAAACCTCGTTCGTGCATATTATTTTCCCTATCTGTACTGCACAGTACATCGGTGAATCTTCGAAAATCTTAAATCGAATTTTTATTGACCCCAGAATCTAGAATACGGAGCTATCTATGAAACAAATTCATTTTAATTTTTTGTTAGTTCTTTTTTTTTGGATATCAAATTCAGCATTTTCGGTACAAATCGTCACGACGTTACCTTATTTAAAAAATATCACACAAAATATCACATGTTTCGATTCCTCAATTAAAATCATAAGTCTCATTTTGCCGAATTCCGATCCTCATAATTACCAATTAACACCACAAGATCGCATTACGCTGGAACATGCCGATCTGATTATTCAGAATGGGATTGGTCTAGAACCTTATTTAGATAAAATAAAATTAAAGAATAAAGTTGATGTGTCCCAAAATTTAGATCTCATCTATTTAAAAATAAATTCAAACACAAATTTAAAAAATAAAAATATTTCAAGTGCAGATCCTCATATTTGGCAATCGCCAGTGCTTATGCAAAAAATTGTCGCTAACGTCACAAAAGAAATTGTGAAATTCGATGAAAAAAATAAAAAAAAATATCTTGAATGCTCGAATAAATATAGCAATAAAATAAAATTAGTCTACAAAAACTTAAAAACTAAGGTAACAAAACTTTCGGCAACTGAAAAAACTATTGTGACAAATCACGATGCCTTGGCTTATTTTGCGAAGGATTTTGGATTTGAAATACGACCATTGATGGGCCTTTCCGACGATGAAATGCCAACTCAAAAAGATTTAGAAAACTTAATTCAATTTATCAAAACTCAGAAAATAAAATTAATTTACTTAGAAACGTCTGGACAAAACAAAATGATGGAAACCGTTGCCAAAAATGCAAATGTGGCCTTAGGAAAAAAAATTTACGGAGATAATTTAGGAGAAACGCAGGAACCCGCTGGAACTTTAATTGGCATGTGGGAAGAAAATGTGCGGCGAATTTTGGAGAGTAACGGAAAATCATATTTCTAATAGACAGGCCTCTGAAGCGTATTGCTTGTAAGTGTTCAGAGCCCCCTCACTTACCTTAACAATTATCGACTGACCTTTGTCCCCTCAGTCACAGATTTGATAATTTCTTCCCTTGGCACTAAATCAATTGGCAGTGTTGCGCGTTTAATATTCGCCCGATAAAGCATTGCACCCCTAAGCTTCGTATAATCTAAATCGGTGTCTTCTAAGTTTGCGCGAGTTAAATTTGCACCTTCTAAATTTGCGTTCCATAGGCTTGCATTTGAAAAATTACTACCCTCTAAATTTGATTCCTTAAAATTCACATAAGATAAATTACAAGATTCAAAATTGCAGTTGGAAAAATCGAGTTTTGCCAAATTCGCCTTTCGAAAATCTAATCCAGAAAAATCTTTGGTGGTTTGCAAAATTTCTATGGCTTCTTTGCGAGTTAATGTTTTTGGTTTTGCAGTGCCATCTGGATGAAAATCTGGACTTACCGTTGTTTCGACTTCATCAAGATCCTCCAATGGTTCATGATCATCGTCATCACTTTCGTCGTCTTCATCGTCATCGGATTTTTTTTCACTGGTTTTTTAGACTTAGAATTGAATGTCACAATGAATTCATCATTTGAATTAAAATTATTTATTTTCATAATATTCTCCTAAATGGCCATTTCTTTTTTTCGCTTCATAATTGAATAAACATACGCTTTGAATTGCTCTTGTTTCATTTCCTTTCGGTCTTTTTCAAATATCCGCCGTTGCATAGGATTTAAAGACTCATAAAACTCTGAAACTATTATCATAAACTCTCTATTAGAAGCATTTGCAAGCCCTTTCTGAGGGTTTCCAGATGCTGATAGATTCGATTTTTCAAGGTTCCTCGTTATTTTTTGAACAGATGCTGAATTTGTAAAAGAAGCAGATATTTCTTGTGATAAATAATTATCCTTATTCTGCATAGACATCCAAATAGCATTTTCAAGTTTGAGCTCCATAGATCGACACTCTTCCGTTTGTTCAGAAAGCCGATAAGAGCAAAGAACAAAATGAGGTTTTGTCGTGATATTTTTTTCATAAATATTTTTTTTTAAATCACAAATTCTTTCCTCTGGGGGCGCTTCGCTCCAGCCTAAAATCCCATGATCATAAAGCTCACTAACCTGTCTGACGGTATCTTTATGAAATGAATTTAAATTTTTAAAATCCATTGGTACAAAATTCCAAAATGAATTTTTAGGAACTTCATTTTTTTTTGTCAGTTCAATATGTAAGTAATTTAATATTGTTTTAATGGGAGTTTTTGCATGAAAAGATTTTAAAATACATGGTGTCAATGCAGTCAATTCTATTTGTTTCAATGGATTTGATCCGTGATTCATTCGTAAATCAGGGTGAATCCATTCAAACAATGAATTTTTAAAAGAGAGATGCAAATG
>CANJMU010000019.1 GCA_947475135.1 Silvanigrellaceae bacterium | reverse complement strand
GGCATGCGCAAAAGCCGCAGCAATGGATTGCGGCTTGCCTCTCTATCGTTACCTTGGTGGAGTGTTTGCAAATAGGCTTCCTGTGCCATTGATGAACGTCATTAATGGTGGAGCGCATGCAGATAACAATTTAGACTTTCAAGAGTTTATGATTGTGCCCCATGGCTTTTCAAATTTCAGCGATTCTTTGCGTGCTGGTGTCGAAGTTTTTCATCATCTTAAAAAAGTTTTAGCAGAAAAAAAATTAAATACGGCAGTTGGTGATGAGGGTGGTTTTGCTCCTGACCTCAAATCCAATGAAGAAGCATTGGAATTAATTTCCAGTGCGATTGAAAAGTCGGGCTACAAATTAGGGACACAAATTTCTTTTGCATTGGATGTTGCGGCAAGTTCTTTTTTTAAAGATGGTCAATATCATTTAGATGGTGAAGGAACAAAAAAAAGCGCCTTAGAAATGATTGAGATGTATCAACATCTCGTTTCAAAATATCCAATTATTAGTATTGAAGATGGCTTGGATGAAAACGATTGGGCTGGTTGGAAAAATTTAACAGAAGCCCTTGGATCAAAAATACAATTGGTTGGTGATGATATTTTTGTGACAAATCCAAAATTATTAGGAAAAGGAATTGAGCAAGGAGTTGCCAACTCAATTTTAATTAAATTGAATCAAATTGGAACCGTGACAGAAACAATGAAAGCGATTGAGCTTGCAAAAAATAATTCCTTTACGACAATTATTTCACATCGAAGTGGGGAAACCGAAGAGTCTTTTATTGCGGACCTTGCGGTAGCTACAAATTCTGGGCAAATTAAAACAGGAAGTGCATCACGTATCGATCGTATTGCTAAATACAATCAGCTGCTCCGTATTGAAGAAGAGTTGGGAAGTGTTGCGCAGTTTTATTCATCCATTAAAATTAAAAAATAAGAATATTTTTTGAAATGGAAAAAGAACAATCCAGCAATGACGAATTCACCTTCGTCATTGAGTATTATTTGCGTTGTCGTTCTAGAGGATCTTCCCTTTCCACTCAAGAGATGGAATACTTTGAATCTCTTCAACAGGTCGGTCTCAAACCACAAATCTTGGCATCTATTTTTTATGAAATAGAAAATGATTGCAAACGTCGTGGGGCTTCCTTTCCAAGGTCCTTTGCAACCATTCAGAAAAAAATAAATGCTACGATTCAAAAATTAAAAGAATATTAATCATGCAAAAAAATTTCCGCACACTTGGCGATATTATTCATCAATTGAAAGATATTGCTCAAGAACGTGAATTTAAAGAAACCCAAGAAGTTTCTTTCAGCAATTCCAATGAGGAATGTCTTTGTGGGTCGGACTCGCTGCTTAAACAGAATCCAACTATTTTAGATATTGGGGTTGATGAGGGCGAAAATGAAGGTGAATTTGATACGAAAGATCCCTTTTTATTCACAATTTATTTAGAAAAAAATGTAGGGGGTTCTCAATTTTGTGTGTGCCCAAAATGTGATCCTAAAAAGCAATGCATTCTGTGTGGCAAATCTGGGAATCGCGGTTATTTTAAAAATAACACTGAGGTTGTTGAGGTTGATGGGTGTTCTTGCATGATTGCTCATAACGTGACAAGACGATTGAATGACGCCAATATTCCTGAGAAATATGTCGATGCCACATTTTTTGGCGTTCAGCTGAATCACTTGAAAGATCTTTCACGGAAAAAATTAAAATCAAATATTTTAGACGCCGAAAAATTTTGTGAAGATTTAAATATGGGGTCGAACTCAAGTTTTGACAAAAAAAATAATCAAAAATATTTTACAATTTTTTATGGCCCCGTAGGTTCGGGCAAAACTCATATGGCCGTTGCCTGTTTAAAAAAATTGATGATGCAAAATAATTATTCGGGCTATTTTTTAGATTTTCAATATTTATTAAGTCAGTTGCGAGAAAAATATGATTCCCAAAAAAGCGGTGAAGATATTTTAAAAAAAATTAAAAATTCGGATGTTTTGATTATTGACGAATTTGGAAAAGGTCGTATGGACAGAGAATGGCCCTTAGAAAAATTAGATGACCTTGTGAATTATCGATACAATGAAAAAAAAATCACGCTTTTGACAACAAATTATTTGATCAAAGAAAATTATAAAAATACAGAAAATTTATATTCCTACCAAGAAAACTCAATGCAAAATGATGTTCCGCCACATGAATCTTTTTGGGTGCAAAGCCTAGAGCATCGAATTGGTCGTCGAATGTTTGAGCGGTTGGTTGAGGTCGGATTGTTTTTAGATTTTACGAATATAGAGAGTTACAGACGTTTAATTGGGAAAAACTTTTTAAAGATGCCTTCTGTCACTTTAAAGTAAACTTAAAAAAGAATCATACATGTAAAGCTGTTTCCTTATCCAAAGGGACTGATGATTTTGGCACATGTTGACTAAATCTTTTTGAGAAATTTCAACAATCGGTGTTCCTAACATATTCGCATTTGTAGGATCATTGCGGTCGCTGTTTGTGTGAAAGTTTAAGGGAATAAAATTTTCAAAATTGGGACTATTTTCATTTGCGATCATAATAAATTCAGAAAATGAATTTGGTGCGGAATATGTTTTTGAAATTGGATAAGTAAAATTCGGATATTTTGTATCATAATAAGTAAAATATAAACTCAAATTTTTTGAAATAGCCTGACAATTCGGATAAATATCAGGAATCGATATTTGAATCAAATAATTTCCTTGTCCTAAAAAAGGAGTCTGGCCAAGGGTTGTTGCTTTATTTGTCGTGTTCAGGCAATGACCCATATTTTGTAAACTTTTTATTTGTGAACTTGAAATAGATTTATAATGTCCAAGAGTTCTTTCACCTGGGGGAAGAGAGTGATCCGTATAAAAGTCGTAAAGTGTTTGATAGGTACAAAATTGGTTACTTGTTGTAACTTTATATAAAATTCCATTTTCATCGGAGTAAATTCCGTTTTCTACGGAAGATGTGGATGTCGATAATGTTCGTGGATTTTTAAGATGTGTGGAAAATGTTTTGTCTGTTTTTCTCATTGTTACGTTAGCTGGCGAACAGTCAGGGAATATTTTATTTTGAAATTCTGCTCGATAAATTTCTAGTGGAAAATTATTTTCTGGAGGTTTTTCGTTTCCTGCAACGAGTCGAAAGAGGCCGATATTATCATTAAAGTTTTGAGTTCCGTTATAACCGCCACCCATATCGTGATAATATTGAAGTCCATTTTTGACATGTGTCAAAGAACAAATATTTCCTGTTCCATCAGAATAGAATAATTCTCTGCTTCCCCTATTTTTAGAATCAACATAATTCATTTGATAAGAGAGCTCATAAAAGCCTTGTGGTAAATTTTGATCCGAAGACTCAACTTGAATTTTATGGTTAAAAAAATCAGGAAAGAGCGCCACATATTTTGTTTTTGGCGTGACGGTTAATGCGTTTGCTCCGCTATCGGAATTTGAAAAATCTTCACCAAAGAATTTTCGCGTAAGGTTAAAAGTCAAATCATAGTTTGGTGAAGAAGCGAGAGGGCCCATTGGTGATGCCG
Organism: Silvanigrellaceae bacterium; assembly: GCA_947475135.1. The sequence continues at coordinate 5,048 of CANJMU010000019.1, read as the reverse complement.
TCGCAGAAAGAAACCATGAGGAGCTTTGCGAATAAAAAGAAAAATTGTAATTTTCATTCACAGAAATTGGATATTTTTTATCTTTATCATTGTAATAAATATCCATTAAGGGAACAGAATCTAGGGAATTTAAAAATATCACAGAATTATTTTGTCCAGGCATTTCTGAAAAGTTAAAATTTCCAATGCTGGTTGTGCAGTCATCACAAGAGACAATATCCTTGTGTTCTGCCGTAAAATTAAGGATTCTTGCAAAATTTTTGGAACTCTGGATGGGTGGGTTTGGTAAACTTAAATTTTGAAAGGTGGTATCAAAACTAATATGGTTATTACGCTCGGGGCTTTTGTTTGAAATGGAAAAAGTTGAGAGATTTTTATTATTGAGGTTACATTCCGTTGAACTTATTTGTGATCCAGAGCAAATACCAAAGGTACTATCTGAGCTCGAGCTTCCCCCATTATTACGAATATGGCGAGAGATATCACCATTGGTTACTGTCCCATCAACTATTAAATAAATGCAAATATTCCCAATATCCCCAGAAGATATTTCTGGCTTAGATACAGTAAAATTTGGATTATCGCTGATGATATTAATGGGGGCGGTTGTACGATTTGTGAGCTGAAAGCAGAAATGTTGTGAATAGCTAAATGGTCTGGGTAGTGGAGGCGGCGGCCAAGCAAATGCTGTCATGGACAGAAAAAAAGATAAAAATATCAAGGGAAAACGTAAGGTCATGGTGAATATCTCTCCAATAAATTTAAAGAAACAAAAAAATTCAAACCCTCATAATTTTTTTTAATTACAAGAGATGATCCATCAAGACATAGTTTATTTAATTGGTCAGCAGGTATTTTCACTGTCTGAAAAATTCCACGTCCGTTCCAGTCATGCCTTTGGTAGGAAAAATTTCCATATTCGTTGAAATTCTGGGTACTTAGCGTTACGTAAACAGGGAATTCAAAGGGAAGAAGGCCTGTGACTCGGCCTTGATTTTTTTCATCATAGTACACAGATTCTATGGAAAAATCAGATGTTATTTTTTCACAAAGAGGAAAGACCTCGTGAATGGGGATGGTCACAAAATAAAGCCCTTCCCCTAAGAGTTGAGTCATGCCAAATTTGTTTACTTTTTGGTACCTGAGTTGACAAGGGCCATTGAATTTAAAATTTTTGAGTTGGGAGGAATAAATATTTTGATAATCCCCAATTCCTAAATAATTTCGATCTTTTGGCTTAAATTCATTTTCCTGAAAAAAATCGTTGAGAGTTAAGTAAACACAATAAGAATTTTCTTTGATTTTATAAATCCTTGAATTTTCGTCGGCATAAATACCAGAATAAGTATTGATCGGCGTAGAAATATTTTGAGAAATAGAAGAATTTTCTTTTGCTGTGATTTCGTTTTGAAAGGCATTGGAATGATCTGGATTTTTAAAAAGAGGTGAAAGGAAATCTAAGTCACAATTTTTGAAAATTCGATCTTTAAAAAAACCATTGTAAACCAAATCATTATTTCTGTTATTGATAGAGACAAGAGCTATTCTATCTTCATCATAATTTCTTGAATTTGAGAATCCTCCCCCAAAATTATGATACATTTCAAGTCCTAATTTTTCGTTGCTAAAGGAACAAAAATTTCCATCACCGTTTGTAAAAACAAGATCTTTGACTTTTGTTTCCGCAGTGGTTGTCGTTTCTGTAATTTCATAAAATCCATAGGTTAAAAAATGATTTGAAGAATAAACATGAATCAGTTTGTTTCTAAAATCAGGAAAAAATCCGATATAATTTGTGAACTTATCATAAGTGAGAGAGCTTGGAGTAAAAGAAAATTCTGTATTATGATAATTGTATATGGAATCAAATGTGAGTGTAATTTTTTGATCCCTTATAGGATAATTCGAATTAAAGTGAGTTCCATAAGCAGCAATAAGCGGTGTTTTGATTTGATTTAAATTGACAAATTGGCTGTAATTTTTTTGGAAATTAATGGGGTGATTTTTATTGTCATCCATAAAATAAATATTAAAATCAGGAAAAATATCCATCATAGAAATAAAAAATTTATTGTCCGAGGATAACCCTGGGTATTCATAAAAATTAAAATGAGTCGAATAATTATCATGCATGGCAATCTTATAAGAGCCTAAATTGAAATTTTCGAGGACACCAAAAGTTTGATTGAATTGAGGATTTCCATTTTGAAAGGAGGTGTCAAAGGCTCTAAAAAAATTGGAAGATTTTAAGAGATCAAAATCGATGTGTTTATTTTTTACAAAAAAAGAAGGGAGTGTTTCGTTATCGATCCTACAATTTTCATTCCAGTTGATTTGCATAGGACAAATTCGGAAGTGATCATCACCTGTGTGTTTTGCTGCTAAATTTGCTATGTATTGCCCACAGACCGTTTCTGATTTTTCTGGTTCAATTTGGACTCCAGGGGAATCTCCTGAGCACTCATAACCATCGCCTAGAACTTGTAGATTTGTTTGGGAACGATTTGTGATATTAAAAAAAATTCCCACATCATCCAATGCAAACGCAATCCGAGAAAGAAAAATAAAGACAATGAGAATATTTTTCAAAAAACCTCCAGCGTATTACTTTCTATAAAATGATTTAAATCTATCTTATTTTAAAAAAAATTGACGTCAACAGATGCTTTTGTCATTTGCTCAACATTTATGGAAATGCTAATGTAGCCCTTTAGATAAGGTGTAAATATTATATTAATTTTTTGAATGAGAATGATTTATGGATTTTGCGATACTTTCAAATCCCTACTGTAAGATGAATAAACTAGATCCAACTTACAATGATAAATTAAAAAAAGTACTAGGTTTTCATGGACAATTTTATGTCACAAAAAGTTTAGAAGAATTAAATCAAACCTGTAAAAATCTTTATGAAAAAAATATTCAATATATTGGAATTGTTGGTGGTGATGGTACCTTAAGTTTAGTGTTAACTTATCTGCATCATCATTATAAGTTTAAAATGCCCAAAATTTTGTTACTTAAAGCTGGCACGATTAATTTTTTAGCTCAAAATCTTCGACTTACAAAAAACCCAATAGATATTTTAAGAATGTTTCTGTCTTGGAAAGATAAAAATCATCCGTTTTTTTCTGTGCATATTTCTATGCTAGATGTGAATCAAAGACTTGGATTTATTTTTGCAAATCAAAGTTCTACTCGTTTTCTAGAAAAATATTATGAAAATAAAACAGGGAAAAGGGGAGCTTTCAAAGAACTCACTCAAATCGCTTTGGATGGAATGTTTTTGGGCAAGCTGAATGGGCAATTTAAAAAACTCATTCAAAAACAAAAAACAAATTTGAAAATTCAACCAAACTTATTAAATTTACCAGAAGTTTTGGAAAGCACTTTTTTGTTTGCGTCGACTGTGCCGCTGTTACCTTTTGGTATCCGCATGTTTAAAAAATTACAGCTTGGTGATGTAAATCCTGAACTTGTCGTTGTTCAACTCGAAGGCTATCGATTGATTTTTGAATTTTCTAAGATGTTTCTAACAAACCAATATCAACCGCAATATTTATCGACGTTATTTGAAAAATTAGAATTGAATTACCATGAAAAAACAACTTATTCTTTAGATGGAGATTTAATTTTGAGTGAAAATGGGAAAATTCATATTCAAAAAGGGCCTGCAGTGGAATTTTTAACTTTGAATCGGATTTTTTCATAAAACCTCATATTTTTTTAAAATAATTTCTTTAAATTCTTTTGATATTGTATTCCAATTTAAAACATCTATCCGATAAGGTAACATGGATTCTTGACATTCTTCTTTTATTTTTTCAATCGTAATCCAGTCTATTTCTTCTTGGCTGACAATTGCTAAATCTAAATCTGAATAGGGTTTGAATTTTTCTGTAATTCGCGAACCAAAAACTCGAATTTCGCAATTTTGAATGTATTTATGAATTATGTTTGTTATAATTTTAGAGTCAATTTTTGATATATGAATCATTTTTAGACTCTAATATGATTAAAAATTTTTTTGCTTCTATCAGAAATATTTGTCCTTCCTGAAAAACAAAATTTGCATTATTTTCGTCATAAGTATGTGATGTTAAATTTCTGGCTCTATGAAAAACCATCCATTTTTCAATATCACTGATGAATGAATTTTCAGCACTGATGCGAAAAAGTTCGCGTCTTGGAACTCCATCGACATCTTCTCTTGAAATATTTTCTTCTATCCAGCGTTTCATGTATTTCCAACACTGTTCATAAGCGACTTCAAAATCTTGAATGACCCCGGACTGAAGTGTATCTAATATATCCTTGTTTTGGGGCGAGCTGTTTTTATAGATATGATAGGACGTCACAGATCTTTCTAATGCGGCGATTGATTTTTTTAAACTTGAGATATCAAGACTCAACCAGGGTCTCCTTTTCATTTTAGAAAAATATGAAAAATAAAAAATATTGTCTCGCGCTCTCTGTAAAATTATATACTTATTTTAGAAGAAGAAAAATATATAAAATTCGTGATCGTCAAAGCTTAACGACGAAAAAAGGAGTTCCAATTCGGGTGAAAGCAGACAGATGGAGGTCTAACCTCAGGATCATAAGTACTATGTGGATGTAAAAATCGAATGTTAGCAGAAAGTACTTCTCTCAATTGAGCTTCCGTCATACTAGAATTATCAAACCTATCATCTACGATAAGTACAGGCCTGTTTTGCAGTTTTTCTAATACACCCTCATAATCAAGCTCATCTGCTCCCGTGAGTGGTGTTTGTGTGTTGAATCTTTGAAAGTTTTGATTAAATTCTATGTCCTCTAAAAATTTTTTAACACCGGCAATTCTTGTTTCTGTGCGATCGTCTCTCGTGCGATCACAGATAAATAGGATTTTTTTCAATGGAATTTCTGGAAAAATTTGGTGTATCACCTCTGCTGAGTAGATGTTCCCGCGAGAAACGAAAATGTATTGAATTTCGCCTCTGAATTCTGCATAGACTTCTTTCATGGCGTATATCAATGCCGCATTCATAAAGACATTTGAACATGAG
>CANJMU010000018.1 GCA_947475135.1 Silvanigrellaceae bacterium | reverse complement strand
AATCTTTTTTAGATTTTTTTCCGACAACAAAATAAATTCCCTCTGGTGTTCTGTTATCGCCGCGAAATTTTTTATCCCCTTGTTCTTTTCCTGTAATGGCAAAATATTGTTTTTCCAAGGAGTAATTTCCAAATTTATCTACATGAAATAAATTGAGTTTATGAAGATTTTTTTCAACAATAATGGCATGCGATGCTTCCGCATGACCTTCCAAATTCACGAATTCAGAGGGTGGAAAATTGATTGAAGAGGGCTGAACAGAAAGGGTCTCTTCGTTTGTGGACACCGCATAGATAGAAAAAAACGCAAAGAAAAAAGAAAACAAAATTAAAATTTTATTTGTGTTCACCATAAGGTAACAATTCCTCGACTCGTTATTTGATACTAATAAGGTACCAATTTTAGAATTGAATTCCAACGAATAAAGTTTGCACCGATCATAATTTATTTTATCCAGTCAAAACGAATTGTTTTTTCTAAAGAACCGATAGGTGAGTCCACCCAAATTTTTGTTTGTTCCGCAGTCAAAAAATCGATTTGACCATTTCTAAGATCGATAATTATTCCCGTCATAAAATTTGTTTGAAAAAAAATTTTAAACTCCGTTAAAGAGTTTCCTTGAAAATTTTTTATTAATTCTGGCGTTATAATTCCTTCGCTTATACAAAATTCTGCTACATTTTCAGTAAATGTTCCCTTATCCAACAGATTTTTTTTTGCAAAAACTGTGTAAATTTTTAGGAATAGTGTAGAAAGAATGGGAATCTTTAATTGCGATTGTAATTTGGGACCTTTTGAACAATATTTATTTTCTTGAAGGATAAGATTTAAAATTTTATAAGCATCTTCAGCAGAATTTTGTGAATCTGACGACAAAAAATAAGGTACCAAAAATTTGGCAGCAAGCCCCCTTAAATAAGTTTGCTCCGTGTACGTTCTAAAACTTTTGACCAAAGGATTATTCCGATACTTAAGAGTTAGAGCTTTATCGATAAAAATTAAGAGAGAAAAAAAATCAACTTCTGTTAAATTTTGTTTGATGCGCGCAAGCCGACGATCCATTCGAAATCGATTGATAAAGGTAACAGCGTCGTTGCTAAAGCCTGGCGCTGATGGCAAAAATGCCGCCGACACTTTATCTTCAAGCCCTATCGCATACGAACCAATAACAGCTTCTCCAATATCATAATGCTGATAAATTCCACGCTTCAACTTGCTCAAACGTCGACGGTGAAAAATTCTTCCGTTAAACACAACCTGATCAGGAGGCTCGGCCCGCTCTCCTGTGACAGAAGCCCGAACAGAAAATAGCACCGAACCAAATTGCTGAGGAAGGACAAGGTAAATATCTTTATTTGGCATATTTCGGTCTCAAAAAAACTTAAAGTAACAATCGATTCAAAGAAAAAAAGTAACAATGGAATCAATGAATTCTACTACAGAAAATCTATTGTATAAGGTAACAAAAATTGCATCCTAATTTCTATGAAGAGGGGAAAATATTTCTGAATTTAGCATTCTATTTTCGATTTCATTTTGCTTCATGTAGTCTGAAATTTCATTTTTAGAAAATTTTATGGAATGACGGAGCAAAAAAATGAGTAAAACACATCAATATTTTAAAAAAATGATGGGCCCAATAAAACTATTTTCAATATTCTTTCTCATTTTATTGAATAAAACAGTATTTTCAGAATCTGTTTACTTAGAAGCCAAACAATATTTAGATGTCGAAACGGGAAAGCTGATTGCACCCGCAAATATTTTAATCGTCGATGGCATTATAAAATCGATTAACCCCTCACAAATTCCAGATAAGGTGACACTTATCCAAAAACCGACATTAACTATTTTACCAGGACTCATGGATTCACATGTTCATCTGCCAAATGATATCACTCCTGAAATTGCATTAGTTTTTATCCAAGAAGACGACGCCATGATCACGCTGCGCGGAGCCAAAAATGCAAAAACGTTATTAATGGCAGGCTTCACAACAGTCCGAAATTTAGGTCAGAATAATGGTGAAAATTTTGTTGATGTGGCCTTATCTAAGGCAAGTGAAAATGGATGGATTGTTGCACCTCATATCGTGCCTTGCGGTCATCCTTTAAGCATTACTGGCGGACATTTAGACCCTGATATGAATGCAGGCTATGCACCAAATGTTTTGCCTGTAAACTATCGCATTGGTGTGGCCGATGGCGTGGATGAAGTGATTAAAGCCGTACGTTATCAAATTAAATATGGAGCTAAAGTCATTAAAATTGCGGCGTCATCGGGTGTTCTTTCGAATGAAGAAGGTGCTGGAGATCAACAATATTCTGACGAAGAATTAAAGGCTATTGTTGCTGAAGCAAGCCGTCATGGCATTCCAGTTGCAGCTCACGCTCATGGAACTTCTGCAATTAAAGCAGGCGTACGTTCCATTGAACACGGTTCTCTTTTAAATGATGAAAGCATTCGTTTGATGAAAAAATATGGTACTTATTTAGTCCCAACAACCTATGTTGCCGATTCTTTAAATTTAAAAAACTTGACCCCAGTCGTTCGAAAAAAAGCGGAATATATTCTTCCCCTTGCAAAACGCAATTTAGAAAAAGCAATTCAAGCCAACGTGAAAATTGCATTTGGAACCGATTCTGGAGTTTACCCACACGGAGAAAATGCCAAAGAATTTGCGGCTCTTGTCAGACACGGAATGACACCACTCAATGCCATACGGGCAGCAACTCTCAATGCGGCAGACTTGCTGAACATGCGCGATCGTGGACAAATTAAAATTGGTTATTATGGAGATCTGATTGGCGTGGAAGAAAATCCTTTGATGAATATTCGCACTTTAGAAAATGTGATTTTGGTAATGAAGGATGGAAAAGTAGTCAAAGAATGACTAAGTTCTCATCAAAAAAAAAAAAAGAAAAAGAAACATGAAAACCTATTTAATTTTGTTATTCTTTCCAATCAAAAGCCCTAATTCTTCGACACGTATTTTCAATACCCGCCGAAAGCCGCACTCCCATATGAGTGACTGTATCTGAAGCTAATAACGAACCGATCTGACAACTCAATTCTAATGAATAATTCCTACACAAACCATATAAAAAACCAGCCGCATACATGTCACCAGCCCCAGTCGTGTCGACAACTGTGACTTTATTGGTTGGAATGTGCGTAATTTTTTCTTGGTAACAAAGAAACGATCCATTGGCACCATCTTTAATCATTCCAATTTCCACATATTTAGCAAGCTCTTTTGCAGCATTTAATCCGTGACAACCAAAAAGCATTTCCGCTTCGGCGCTATTCGCAAACACAATATGAGTTTTTGAAAATAAATCTAAAATTGTTTGAACGCCATGTCGCTGTATGACAAAAGCATCGGCAACATCAAAGGCAATTTTCACATTGTTCAGCAATGCAAAATCCATTGCTGCATGTAAAGAATCAATTTGTTCTTGTGTATCTAACATATATCCAGTAGAAAAAAATATTTTTGAAGCCCGAATATCATCAAAGGGAATAAATTCCTTTTGATATTTTCGACATGCACCTAGATGAGTATTCATTGTGCGCTCGCCGTCTAAAGTAACAATAACTAAACAAGTGCCCGTTGCGTCCGAGTTCACAACCTGCAAACGATTTAAAATATTTAATTCTTTCAATCTTTTCGAAAATTTTTCACCATATTCATCATGACCAATAACACTACTGTAACTTGCACTTCCCCCTAATATTGCAATTCCACGTGCCACATTAGATGCGCTTCCGCCCAATTCTATTTCAACAGGAATATTAGAAAGTTTTTTTAAAATATTGAGTTGTGTTTCTTTATCGACAAGCTGCATGATTCCTTTTTGCATTCCAAAAAGTTTTAATTTTTCATCGGAAGTTTTCAAAAGGATATCAACCAACGCATTTTCAATAAAAGTGACATCAATCTTGTGCTGTTGCTGTTCTAAGGATAAAAATGTAGACATTGCTTAATCCCTTGCTAGAAATAATTTTAAAATTTCAAATTATTCTTTTCGTGGATTTTCAGCAAGTTAAGAAAAGAAAGAAAAAAAGATGGATAAAAAAGAAAAAATGAAAATAAAGATTGCTGAAAACATCTCTTATGAATATTTAAATATTGTGGATGAAAGCTTTATGCACTATGGTCCAAAAGGTGCACAGACTCATTTCCGCATTGAAATTGCATCACACGAATTTAATGGAATGCCACTTTTAAAAAGACACCAAAAAATACAGGAAATTCTTAAAGAAGAATTTGCTCAAATCAAAGCATTTTCTTTGCACACCAAAACATTGGAAGAGTGGGAAAAAAATAAATTTGAGCCTTCGCCGACCTGTCATGGGAGCAAAGCATAAAAAAAGAAGAAGAGAAAAAAACTGAAGAGAGGAAACACAAAGTGAATCGCCGTTCGTTTTTGCAAAGCTCGTCACTATTGACAATAAGTTCTAGTTTGTCTGCATTCTCGGAAACAAATTTTTCCACCAAAAATAATCCTCAGAATTTCAGAATTCAAAATCATTCCAATTCCGAAAATATTTATTTTGAAATGAAAGATTATTGTCTTTTTATTGTCTTCGAAGAAAATGAAAAAATAACGAAGGAATGTCTTTTATCACCTGGGCAAATTGTCGATTCCCTGTTTACTTACTCAGAAAATCACGGAGTTTTTTTTGTTCCCTTAGCAAATTCTGAAAAGAACACAAAAAAAACTTTGATTGGATTTGCAAAATACGAAACAGGAATTCTTTCTTACTCTTTTTTAGAATTTACCTTGGTTGGCAAGGAAACACAGCTTCACTATCGTGGTGTTTTAGATTTTTCAACACGGGATGAAAAAGGAAATTCGATTTATCATTCTGGCGAAACGATTTTAAATATTTATCACCCCAAAGACCATGCGATATCTGATTTTTGCGATGTCCTTTGTCTTGTTGAAAATTTAGAACAAAGAATTTATAAAATCATTACACTAAATAAACAACAAAGTAACAATACATCAGCAGAGTTTTCCATCTATCCTTTGCAAGGACTAGAGTCCATCCCCCAATATTTGTTTCAAATACACGAACCTTTATTTTTAAGTAAACAAGATGTTTTTTTAATTTCTGATTATGGAAATGCTTTAAGTTTTTACTCTATTGAGTTTTCCAATAACGACAATTCTTTTCGCGCAGTCTTGTGTTCACAACTTTCCCATAATTCGAAACTTCATGAAAATTGGTCCTTTCAATTTCCAAAATTAAGTGACGTTGATTATTTTGGAAATGACATCGATACTTTTTACTGCCCGCTTCAAATTTCTGATACAAATTCAAATCAACAAAAAACAATCGCCCTTATCAAACGGACCGATTCCAAATTTTCTGCCATTGAGTTTGTTACCTTAGATGATGGAACATTCGAGCCAAAAGTGCTTGCAACATCGGCACCCTACCCCTACGAAAATTATCAAGCCAGTGGAATTGTTTTACTGAACAGTCAAGAAACAATACTGATGCGCCATGAAAATGGAGATTTCTTTTTTCTTGGTTTAGAAAAAAATCAAAAGGAATCGAACGAAGAATTTTTATTTCAAGAATTCCCCATGGATTTTCATTTTTTAATTCAAGAAAATTTAAATTCAGAAAAAATTTCTGCTGCAGAAAAAAACCATTGGAAAAATTTATTGGATTTTTTGAAAGGAAATATTTCGAAAGATGAATCCGAGTTTTGGACATTCAAAATAGTCCCAACAACAGATAATTTTTCAAATCAAAATCAGGCTTCTACTTCGAGTGAAATTCAATTGATTTATTTCAATGAAGAGTCTTCAGAGAAATCTATTGCGACATTTCCTATTTTAAAAAATGGAACCTTATTTCAGATAGAATTGAATAACGCAACATCTTTCACATTCCAAAAAAGTCACACTCCTGAAAAACAGAATTCTCAAAAAAAATCGCTCAATCTCAAAATGATAAATCCTGATTCCAACAACGAAGACACACCTGATCACGATCACCCCGAAGGAACACAACTTCCAGCAATGGAAAGAACAGAAGCCCAAGGAGCCGCTGCAATGCAAAGGACTTATGGAAGGGAAGGCGCTTGGGCCATCACTTCTTTACCAGGGGCAAATATTCCTGGCCCACTTCGAAATTCCACATCCGAGCGCGAACAAAAACCAGTAGGCTACAATGACCTTTCCGAATTAGTATTTTGGGATGAATTTTTTGGAGTCACATTTGTCCCAAAATATGAGAAAGATAACGTGGAAGTTATGGCTAATCAATTTTCAGGATGGAAACCAAATTTCTTTCATGTCACAAAATCACCTTCTTGTGACAATCCATCACAGGTTTTAACTGTCGATGCGGGTGATCGTAAAAATCTCGTCTTTATTTTAGAAGAATGTGCACCAATAGCTTATCGCCAGAGAGCCGGATCCGCCCCGAGCATGACAAATCGTGCTGTGAAAGTTCAATCCGACTATCCTTTGTGGTTTTGGCAAAGGCTTCTTGTTAAAAAAAGCACAAATCCAAAAAAACAAGGCGGGTTTATTCCTGATATTTGTCATTTGATTTTAACTTTTTTAAGCAACCCTATTTTTGATGCACACAATTCTTGTGTCTTGTCTCTTGTTAACCCTAGAAATCGCATGCCCCTTCAGGAGCACACTCAAAATTTTTTCTTTCCAATTTTACAAAATCTTTTTTTACTGTCAGATCTGCTTGTCGAGGTCCTCCTTTTATGCAACCGCGGGTCCTATCATCATGATGACTCTTGGTTGCCTGACACAATAACTTCAACGTTAGAAGATATTGCCCAAACACCTTTTGCTGTATTAAACGGAGAATTAAATTTACGAACCTTTTTCCCAGAGTATAGCGTGGAATTAGAGCATCGAACCAAACAAATGCTAAGGGCATGGATTAATTTTACAAAAGTTGTACCAGAATGTTTTGCAATGGTCAGACAATGTTTCACATTAGAAAAAGTAGCTCTAGAGCAAAACATTGAAAAAGATTCCCTCTTATACCCTGTTTACTTCAATGTTCAAGATGCCAATCATCTGAAATTTTTCTGTCACTTAGAAACTCATTTTCCTGAATTTTTGGGATTCTTAGTTAAAAGGATAAATCAGTTTGGTCCATTTCCAGAATAAAGAAACATCATGGCAGCCTCCAAAGTTGAAATAGATTTTTTCTCCATTGGTGGAGGCTCCACAGGGGAAAACTCTGGTTGCCGCATGCTCATTTTTGGTGGAAGATGTCCACTTTTTTTGAAAACAACTCTTGGTTCTTCAAAAGGAGGGCGCTCGGACGATCCTTCAGCCGAATCCATTCTTATTGCTCCTTCAGGAGACACTTCCCGTTTTGCGACTTCCAATGTTTTTGGTGGGACTTCTTCAGATTGTGCCTTCAATTCATAAATTTGTTTCGCTCGAACAATTCCAGCCCCTGTTGCAGGATCGGTCATTGCGATCACCTGTTGTGCGACAATTGCTGTCTGCGGATTTGTGACAAAGTCTTTCAATGTTGTGGCTTTTTGCTTGCAACCAGGACAATACTCATTCGCAATATCGGACAACATAGAAAATCCACCACCGGCATTCATTTGTTGATGAAGGTTATTCATAACATCCAAGGAAGTTCCCGCCGTTGGACCAAAAACACGCTCAATTTGCGAGCGAACCATAGGGTGATTCAATCCCTGATCTTTAAAACTTTGAAATTGATAAATTTGGTTTTGGGCTGCATTTTGCATGTTACTTTGTTGTTGACTTATTTGATTACTCGTATTTTGAAATTTCGTCATGGCATCAGAATTTTGTATTTCCGAAGTCATCTGACTTTGCCTATTTTGCATTTCCCCTGTCATTTGGCTTTGCCTATTTTGCATTTCTGCGGACATTTGCCCTTGCGAATTCATCTGGGCCAAAAGCGCTTCGGCCTGTTTTTGCTTGTCTTCAGGAAGTTGCCCTTTGCCATCACTCAAACAAGATTGCATCACTGTATTCATTGTATTGGAAGCTTCTGTGGGCCCATTGGGACCAAGATACGCTGCAAATTGACTGACTTGTCCTGAGGCTCCTTGAGGAACCCCTGCTTTAGTCAATCCGCCTTGTGCAAGATTTAAGATTTTGTCCGGAGTCAAACCATTGATAAAATTTTGAAAGGCCACATTCAATGCGAGAATTGCAGCATCAATGGCATTGGAAGCACCAGTGACAAACTGGGTCACAGAAGCCAGTTGCGAGTTCGCCCCTAAAATGGACGCAAACATAAATTTCGCTCGATTTGTGCAGTCAGGACAAACCTTTTCCATGGCTTTTAAATCGGGATCGTTCGCCGATTTTTTAGCATCTGCCACCATCGAACTATCACCAGGCGCAGGGTCTAATGGTCCAGGTGTTTGTGGCGGGCTGGGATCTGGACTTCCTGTTGCAGCGGGTGGTTTCTTTTTTTCATCCTCTGCTTTTTTATCATCAAGCAACCCTTTTACAATTTGAGCACCTGCATAAGTCGCCGCAACTGTTGCTCCGACCGCACCCGCAGCCAACAGACCTGCTGGGAGCTGACCTCCATTCAGTATATTGCTGATGTTCTGATTTTTCTCACCGGATTTGTCAATAATCCGATTTTCTTTTCCTGGTGTCACAGGTTTATTTTGTGCAGCTTCTTGCACATTTTCAGCAGAAATTTCTGCACCAATTTTCGATAATTCTTCTTTTTTTTCTGGGGTATCCGCAATAGCACCTGCTTTTTCGCTTAAACTTTTTTTT
>CANJMU010000017.1 GCA_947475135.1 Silvanigrellaceae bacterium | reverse complement strand
TTCGAAAAAACGTGTTGTTGTTTGGTTATTAAAATCAACATGCACGTTTTTTTACTTTAAGCCAATTTTTTGAGACCTTATAAAAATTATCATTGGGTTGATTAAATTTATTAAATCATGGGGTTAAAAATTATCATGAATCACCCCTGATTCTACAGCCTGACTTTGACCATCATTTAAACCAGAAAATCCTGATTTTTGTGCAACAAGATTTATATTTTCAATAATTTTTTGACATTCATTTTTATTTTTAATCGGTAAAAAATAATTTTTACCGCGATTGAGGATTTGAACTGTTTCTTTTTCCATATTTAATAGTTCATGTGAAACAAACTCTTTTTTGATATCATTTCCAATGGAAACTGAATGATTTTTCAGATATTTGAGACTTTCTTTTTTAATATTTTCATAATTAAAAGCACCATGACCTAAAGTTTTTTCCATCACAGAAATTTGAAATTGACTTTCTGTAAAAGAAACTTCTTTAGAGTTGAGATCTTTCATTGTATTTTCAAATATTTTTTCTAAAGAATGTCTATGTGAATTCATTTCTTGAGAGAGTTCTTTTTGAGGAAAGATAAGTCCTATGGTTTGAGATTCCTGTTTCCATTTTTCTTTCAATTCATCACGAGAAATATTTTTTTCTTTTTTATCTCGTTTATTTTTAATGATGCGTGTTTTTTCTTTTTGACTTGTTGCTCCCATCTCTAATAATTGCATAGTTCGCTTGGAAAATTGTTCCAAATGATCTTTTTTAAAACCTGAAATTTCAAATGTCCCATTGGAATTTAATTCAATTTTATATCCTAATTTTTGAATCTGTCTTGCAAGTTCATCCTGATAAATAATACCTAATTTTTTGGAGTCTTGAAAAAATCCATCGGAATGCAAAGCTCTTAATTTACCATCATCTTTTGCTGTTAAATTCATAACAACGCAATGAGTGTGGAGTTGAGGATCCACTTTTCGACTAATATCATGTTCAAACATGGCTGTTAAAATATTTTCAGTAGTTTCTATTTTGTATTCATTTTTTCCTTTGATAGCCAATCGAATATAAGAATATTCTTTTTCTAAGACATCCAAACTTTTTTGAACAGCAGTTCTATGAGCTTCTAAAATTTCCTTATTTTCATTCACAAGAGCAAAGAGAGACACGCTTTTTGGTGCTGAAAATGTGAGGTCAAAACCAAGTCTTCTTTGATATCCTTTTTTTAATGATTTAAAAGAACCCATTATTTCACTTTTAATATCTAATTTTTCTTGAATTCTAAGCAGATTATTTTCATTTAACATTGAAAATATTTTTTTATTTAAAACTTTAAAATCTTTCTCAGATAATTTTTTTTGCCTTGAAAAAATTCGTTGTTGAATTTTTTCAATTTCTTCTTTTTCATTGGGAAGTTGATATTTATCAAAAATAAAATCAAGTGATTTTATAATATTTTCTTTATCCATATTAGAAATTAAGACATGGAAACCTGATTTTTCTCTTGAGTTATCCGTTTCTTTAAAACCTAGTAGCGCTCTTTCAAAATCCTTCAATAAAACAGGACCACTTAAATTTGCTGAGACCGCTGTTTTTCCGTACCACATTGAAAATTCTTTTTGATCTTCTTTTGCATAATAATTATCTTGTGAATAGTAATCTAGCCCATGGGATAAGGAATCAATTCTTGAAATCGATAACATCAAAATAATCCTTAAAAATTCAATTGATCAAAATCATGAGGCACATTTTTTTCTTTAACTTGTGTCTCTATTTTATGTTCATTCATTTCATTGTTAACAGAAATTTCTAGTGGTTTTTCACTTTCATCTTGAATGAATTTTTTATCTTTTATCCAACCATCCCAAACATCAAAATGAGGCACATAACTTGCATTGGGTTCGTTTTTGATAGGAAATTCCAAATAATCAATTTTAATTCTAACAGGATTATGACTAGAGATTTTTAGAAATGCATTCATGTTTTTTAAGGCTTTAAATTCATCAGGCAAGATGTTTCTTTTTCTGATAATTTGATCAGAAACGCTCTCAGTATTTTTATTTGAAAATGATTGACTTGCTGTTGTCTGAATATACTCGGCATCACCGCACATTTGTGACATGAATTCTAACATTTCTTGTTCATTAGATCTAAAAAAAACCATATTTTGCAAACCTTGAATAATCACACGCGCTAAAGGTTTTCCATAAATCACTTCAAGCTGTGATGGAGTTTGAAAACCTGTGATAAGACCCATTCCATATTTACGTCCACGATCTTCCAGAATGGACATAGATGGCAGTTTCCCAATGGAAGATAGTTCATCACAAACAAGCCATAACGGAACCGTTTTGACATGGGTTTTCCGTTCAAAAGAAGAAAGGACTGCTATATCTGTCCATAACCTAATAAGATGCTTTGAAGTGCTCCAATTCTTATCGTCACTTGTTAAAAATACCCATCTTTTATCCTCATCATTTTTAACCCATTTTGAAATAGAAAATGGATTTGTTTTTCCACATTTTTGAGCCCAATAATTCAGATCTTTTAGCCAAACTAAATCTACCGCTGCTGTTGCCAAAACACTTCCTGCTTGCTCGGCTTCACCAAGAACAATACCAGCGGCAAGGCCAGCATTCCTTAATTTAACTTTAAGTTCTTCATATTCCAAAAACAACATTTGGTACATATCTTGAGCATTGGAATTTAATGTGATGAGTGCTGCAAAAAGAGCTTGTCCCGCTTTGCTCCAAAAATCTTGAGAACAACTATTTTCCTCGATCAAACTTTTTGCAATCCGAAGAGGATTCAGGCCTTCCTCCCAAAAAGAATAGAACTCACTTCTCACGTCATAAAGGCTCAAAATAATATCATTTTTTTCACCAAATATTTTGTAATATTCTCCACCAGGATCAACAATAATACACTTTTCTTGATGTTTTCTAATTTGAATTAAATGTGAAAAAATCGCTTGTGATTTTCCTGTTCCTGAATTTCCAAGATAGGCCCACATGTTGGCTCCTAATTGTCTTGGAATTCTAATTTTTTCTGAACCAATAAAAATATCATTTTCAGAATATTTGAGTCCTGTTTCACAAGATTTTATTTCCATTTCAATCTCATTATCAAACTCTTTTTTTGTAACAATTCGAAGTCCGCGATAATGACGTCCTTGGTTTAATAAATCACCTTTTTTAGAAAAAAATCTTGTCATTAAAATGTAGGATAAAATAAATACAACACAAAATATTGATATTGAATAAATCTCTTTTTGAACCATCCATCCAAATATTTTTTTAAAAAAATAGAACCTAATTTTTACAAATTCATGAGGTAAAAATTTATCAAATAATTTCACATGATGATTGTAAATAAAACTATAATAAAAATACTGAATAGGGATGAAAATATTTCTAATATTAAAAAATAAATGAAAGGACAAACAATAAGATAACAGAGCAATCAAAAATGAATATTTAAGTCTTTGAATGATTAAAGATATCGAATCAAAAAATCGTTCTACAACTATTTTTTGACCTAAGTTTTTTCTGTCCATATGCACTATCTTTCAAAAATTTTTCGCTTTAAATTATCAATGAGCGCATCTGATATTTTATTATTTTCATCCTCAATTTTTTTGATTTCACTTTCTTCACGATTCTTATGTAAAACACGATTGAGAATATCGTTTGTAAAGACATTTTGACGAATGACAGTCTTTAAAATTTCAAAATTTTTGAATTGCATTTCATCCATTTCAAGTTTTAAATTTTCAATTTCTTTAAAAAGTGGTTTCAATTTTTGATCAAAATCAAACTCTTTTTTTCCAATTTCATAAAATTCACGAATCACTTGTATCACTGATTTATCTTGATATTTGGCAATAGATTCTAAAAAAAAATATTCTTCTTCCTTCACTGAAAAAGAGAGCTTTTTAGACATGAAATATCTCCTGAATTTTAAATATTCTGTAGGATCCTATATGGATGCCTTAATAGACATATAGATAAGCATCTATTTTTAATATTAAATATATTGATTTTATTGTCAATTTTATTTTTATAAGCGTCGTTATAGATGCTTTTGAATACCGCTATATAGACATCATTATTAAAACATATTTTTTAAATAGATATCTTTTTAAATAAACAATAAGTCTGATAATAGCATTTTTTATATAATGCATAAAAAATGCGGAGTGTGTGATAAAAAAGCAAAGTGGAATTTTGTTTGAAAAAATAAATTTAAAAGTTAACCATTATTGTGTTTAAATGCACTTTGCGCTTTTTATAAAACGTGATAAAAATTTTTTGATTACTTTCATTTATTTTTTTATAGGATAAAAACAAAATGTCAAAATTAAAAATTGAATTTCCTGAAGAACGAATCAAGGAAACTTTTAAACTTAAAAAATCTTCTTTTGAAAATTTAAATTTCTACTCAAATTATTTGTCTGAACTCTATAAAAAAGAAGTAAATCTAGATGTCATTATGGATAGCCTGATTGACTCACTCAATAAAGATTCAGCATTCTCAAAATACAAAAAAAATCTCCTATCAAAAAATGAAGATAAAAAATCTTCGCAAAAAAAACCAAAAATTGATTCCATTGTGCCTCAAAAAGATCTCACACAAAATATTAATCTCAACTAAAAAGAATCCTACCTCATGCCACACACTCTTGTGATTGCTGAAAAACCTTCTGCTGCCCGTGAAATTGCTGCTGCACTTAACGTCACAAAAAAGTTTGAAGGTTGGATCGAATCTCACGATTATATTGTGACATGGGCTGCAGGACATCTCGCAACACTCAAGGAACCAGACGAATACAAAGATGAATGGAAAAAATGGAGTTTTGAAACTTTACCGATGCTACCAGAAAAATATGAACTCAAGGTCATTGATTCTGGAAAAAAACAATTCAACATTATTAAAAAGTTTTTAATCTCAAAAGACATTTCTAAAGTGGTGAATGCCTGTGATGCTGGGCGTGAAGGTGAGCTAATTTTTGATAATATTTACAGGCTCTCAGGAAGCAAAATTCCAGCATTTAGGCTATGGACATCTGCCGCACTCACGCCAGAAGCCATCAAACGAGAATTTTTAAACTTAAAACCTATAGAGGAATTTCATGGTTTGAGACTCGCAGCACGGGCACGCGCAACCGCTGATTGGACGATAGGAATGAATGCCACACGTGCTGTCACCTTAGCTGCTCAAAAAAATGGAAAGAGAGATGTTTTTTCTGTGGGGCGTGTTCAAACACCAACTCTTCAATTTTTAGTTGAGCGTGAGAAAGAAATTCAACGGTTTCAATCTAAACCATTTTGGACAATAATAGCCCAATGCAAAACACAAAAAAATGAAATTTTTTTATCCAACTATGAACATAAAATTGAGAATACTTTTACCAATCACATTTTGAATTCAAATGAGGCTAAAAAAATAGTCCAAGATTGCCAAAATAAAAATGCAAAAATAGTAAAAGTAGATTCCAAAGAAAACAGACTTCCTCCACCTCTTTTATTTGACCTCACAGAACTTCAAAAAGAGTGCAACAAACGGTTTGCTTTAACAGCAAATAAAACTTTAGAAATTGCTCAATCCTTATATGAAAAACACAAATGCATTTCCTACCCAAGAACTGAGTATCGCCACTTGACTGAAGACAATCGAAAAACCATTCCAACTATTTTAAAATCTTTGAGTGAATCTTTTGAAAAAAAATTCCTAGAAAATGCGCTTCAAAATTACTCAAAACCAAACAAAAGAATTTTTGATAATTCAAAAGTTGGAGATCATCATGCCCTCATTCCAACAACCGTGCTTCCAAAAAATTTAAGTGACTTAGAATCAAAAATTTACGAGATGATTGTTCTTCGTTTTCTGTGTGTTTTTTCATCTGATTTTGAATTTTATACTTCTATTCTTGCCTCTTTCTGTGAAAATCATTTGTTTGTTGCTCGAGGAAAGCAAATTAAAAGCCTTGGTTGGAAACAAATTGAAAAAAATTTAGATGAAAATTTTAAAACCGATGATGAACAGAAATTGCCAAATTTAAATGTTGGTGATTTTGTTGTGCTTGAGAACTTAAAATTAAGAGAGAATAAAACAAAACCACCACCTCGCTACAATGATTCTTCCTTGCTTTCTGCCATGCAAAATCCTGCATCCAAGACTGAAGACAAGGAAGAAAAAGATTTGCTGATAAGTTGTGGTCTAGGCACGCCAGCGACGCGGGCATCCATCATCAAACGACTTGAAGACACAAAGTATATTGAGCGCGACAAAAAAAACATAAAGCCCACAATTAAAGCTTTTGATTTGATGGAGATGCTGGTCAAATACAATCAAAAATTTTTATCCAATCCAGTGATGACCGCTGAGTGGGAAAAAAATCTGCAAGAAATTGAGAAAGATCCGAAAAAATCGTTGCTGTTTTTGGAAAAATTGAATTTTGTGACGAAGGAAATTGTTGGGAATATAAAAAAGGATTTTATAAATGGATAAATCAAAATCACTCACCCCAGATATTTTAAAAATTACAAAAGAAAAAGGAACGGAATACCAATTTTCTGGAGTATTAAATTCCAATGAAAAACAAGGCACATATTTGTGCCGACAATGTGGTCGTGCCCTCTTTAGATCTCATTCAAAATTTCACTCTAGCTGCGGTTGGCCAAGTTTTGATGAGGAAATTCAAAATACAATCGAAAAAATACCGGATAATGATGGAAATCGTACTGAAATTTTATGCTCAAGATGCCATTCACATTTAGGACATGTTTTTTTAGGAGAAGGCTTTACAAATAAAAACTTACGTCATTGTGTAAATTCTTTAAGCCTCGAATTTGTAGAAAATTCACAAATTATTGATACAGAAGAAGGTATTTTTGCCGCTGGATGCTTTTGGGGAGTTGAATATTATTTTAAAAAATTAAATGGCGTTTTAAAAACGGAAGTTGGATATATTGGAGGTCATAAAAATTACCCCTCCTATGAAGATATTTGCTCAAAAAAATCAGGACACTTGGAAGCTATTCGTGTCATTTTTAATAACACCATATTAAAATATGAAGATGTGATTAAATATTTTTTTGAAATTCATAATCCTACTCAAACGAATGGACAAGGGCCAGATATTGGAGAGCAATATTTAAGTGCAATTTTTGTTTATGATGAAATTCAAAAAGATATTTCAAAAAATTGTATTCAAATTTTGAAGAATAAAAAAATGAATATTGCTACAAAAATATTAGAGATGAATACATTCTGGCCTGCAGAAAACTACCATCAAAATTATTATGAAAAAAATAAACATTCACCGTATTGTCATGTGTATAGAAAATTGTTTTAGGAGATCAATTTATGAAAAAAACATTAAGACAGTTTATAAAAATTGCCATGTTTATTATTTTTCAAAATGCTCATGCTCAAAATTCAATGCCTGAAATTCAAATTGAAGATTTAACGATTTCAAAACTTGAAAATTTATTTCAAAATCACTCCATCACATGTGAACAAGTTGCAAGGAAATATGTCAATAGAATTCAAAAATACAACTTAAGTTTTAAAAATGGCCCACCACCTATTAACGCCATTACAGAAATAAATACCAATGTTTTTGAAGAAGCACGCGCATTAGATCAAAAATATTCAACAGGGCATTTACAGGGAAAGATTTTTTGCGTACCAATTATTTTAAAAGATAATATTGATACTTTTGATACACATTCAAGTTCTGGTTCACTTTCTTTGATAGGAAATCAGCCACTGCAAGATGCAGATCTTGTTGCAAAATTACGAAAAGAAGGTGCACTTATTTTAGCCAAAAGCTCTATGGATGAACTCGCAAATGGCGTTTCAGGAATGAGCAGTCGCAATGGACGCATAGGAAATGTGTACAACACGAACGAAAATCCAGGCGGGTCCAGTGGGGGATCCGCCGCAAGCGTGAGTGCCAATTTTTCTCTTGTTGCTATTGGGACAGACAACTCTGGGTCTGTACGTATTCCTTCTGCATTTCAAGGCGTTGTTGGTTTAAGACCAAGCCAAACTTTAATTAGTCAAAATGGCATTGCCCCACGTGGAAATATCAATGGCACTGCTGGCCCAATTGCAAAAAATGTAGAAGATCTAGCTTTAATTTTAGGTGTAATGCAAAAAGAAAATAAAATTTACAAGTTCCACGAAAATGATTTACAAGGAAAATATATTGGAATTTTAAACAAATTTGAAAAACACAATTCATATCAAAATATGCCCTTAGATTCTAAAAAAATATTTGATCAATTGTTCTTAGATTTAAAATCTAATGGTGTAAATATTGTAAAAGATCTCAATTTAAAAAATTATAATATGAATGGAAAATTAAATGAAGCTCATGAATATGATGAAATGAATGATTATTTCTCATCTTTTCCTAGTGTAAGAAAAAGTTATGAAGACTTTTGTCAGTTTGATCGCAATATTGTTTTTAAATCAAAAAAAGATTGTTTGGATTTTACGCTAAAATTAAAAAATAAACTCAATCATAAAACAAAAGAAGCTAATGAAGTTATTGAAAATAATAGACTTTATATTGATAAAATAATGGATGAAAATCATTTAGATGCCATTTTGCTTCCCGTCAGCACAAACGGTTTTGCAACGTATGACCTAAAAACACTTCATACGGAAATGATAGCTCCAAATGCAGGATTACCTGCAATTACATTTACAATTGGATATTCGGATTCAGGGATGCCGATTGGTGTTGAACTTATTGGTAAAAAATTCGATGAAGAAAAATTAATCCAAATTGCGTACGCTTATAAAAACAAAGTTAAAATCAAAAAAAATCCTTTAATGCCAGAAGAAAATAGATTATTAGAAAATTTAAGCATTCCAGAATATAATAATGTCATTACAAAAATAGGATTTGAAAC
>CANJMU010000016.1 GCA_947475135.1 Silvanigrellaceae bacterium | reverse complement strand
TTGCATGAAATTTATTCATGAAAAAAATTGGACTGAATTGACGCAAGAAGAATTTCAAAAAGAAATTGAAAATATTTTTCAAAAAAATCGAGATTATAAAATTGATGGTCTTGTGTTACGTTATGAAAATCAAAATTTATGGGAGTCCTTGGGTTCCACGAATCATCACCCGCGAGGGAGTTTGGCATTTAAAAAAGAAAATGAAAAGGCGAAGACACGTATCGTTAAAATTGAACATAATGTGGGACGAAGCGGGAAAATTACATTTCGTGCAAAACTCGAACCCATTTTTTTATCGAATGCAAAAATATCGTATGCAACGTTGCACAATGCGCAATATATTATCGATGGCGATTATCGCGAAGGTGCATTGGTCGAAATTATTCGTAGTGGTGAAGTGATTCCTGCAATTACAAAATGCATTGATATTTCAAATACTGTTTCTTATCAATTACCTAAAAAATGTTTGTGTGAATCGCTTTTGTCACGGGAAGGCCCCGATCTTTTTTGCAAAGAAAACCCGGTGTGTCCCTGGAAAGATCAAGAGATTTTTGTTTATTTTGTCAAAACATTAGAAATTAAAGGGGTCTCAGATAAAATTATTGAAAAATTAAAAAATAGTGGCCTCATTCAAGATTTGTCTGATTTTTTTAAAGTTACTGAAAATGATTTATTACAATTGGATGGTTTTGCAAAAAAATCGGCACAGAATTTTGTCCGTGAATTTGAAAATAAAAAATCAATTCCTTTGGATCAATTTTTAACCGCTTTGGGGCTGAAACGCGGCGGTGAGGTGAAATGCAAAGAGGTCGCAAAATTTGCAAAAACATTGGAAAATGTTTTTCAATTAAAGGTCGAAGATTTACTGGAATTACAAGGATGGGCCCAGAAATCTGCACAGGAGTTTTTGGGAAGTCTTCATCAAAAAAAAGCCGTGATTGAACGACTTCTTGAGGTCGTTCATGTTGTTTCTAGGAAAGAAAAAGAAAATAATTTCACTCAAAAATTGCAAGGAAAAAATATTTGCATCACGGGAACATTGGAAATTCCGAGAAATGAAATGAAAAAAATGATTGAAAAAAATGGAGGAAAATTTGTCTCTCAGGTTTCTTCAACAACGGATTATTTAATTTGCAATGAACTTTCGAATTCTTCAAAATATTTAAGTGCGGTGGAAAATCATGTGAAGATTTTAACAGAGAAAGAGTTTTTATTTTTTATAACACTTACAGATCATTCTGCCGAAACCCATTTTAAGTCCGATGAGAATCAATAAAATTGGCCATGTGATACTGACAAATTTTTGAGAAATAACATCACACGCGTTCAATAAAAAAAGAAGTCCAATCAGTGAAATGCATATTCCTTTGAAATAATGGCATGAGCAGGAACATAAATTTTTAGACCCATGCGTGCAGCTTTCATTATCCATAGCAGATCTCCTTTTTTGTTTTATTAAAATAAGCGACATTGCTGATTATATTCTAATTTTATTAAGACTTATAAAAATAACTGTCACTTTAGTGACAGAGAAATAAAAAATAATCGTTTCATTCTTGTAATGAAAAATTAAAATAAAATCATATGAGAATCATTTTAATTTTTTGTTTTATAAAAAATCTTATCAAAATAAATAAATTAAAATTATAAAATTTGAGGTGTTTAGTGATCCATCAAATTGTTTTTTCTGGTCTCTTCTTTTTTTCGGAAAATTCAGACGAAATTGTGAATGAACCAAATCACTCTGCAGAATTGATTCAAGAAGCTTTAGAATTGATAGAAAAATTTGGTACCTTATGTCAAGAATTTCAAAATAAGTTTATTTCAAATACAGAAATTACATTAGAAGAAAGTCGTGAATTATTTAGAATTTTACATACAATAAAAGGCCTTTCTCAGATGGCTCATCTGATCGAAATGGTCACTATGGTTCATTATATTGAAGAATATATTGAGCTTGTTCGAAATGAAAAAGCAAAAATTAATAAAAATAATTTTGAACTTTTGCAAGATGTCCAACATCTTTTAGAAAGTGTTTATAAAAAATTTCCAAAAGAAATGAGTGCTGAACTTAAATTAGAATCAGAAAGAATTGGGCATAAATTTTTAGAATTGACTCAAAATAATTTAACGGCAAGTTCTTTTTTTAAAAATGAAGAGGAAGAAGAAAAATTTGAAGATTTTGATTCAAAAAATTTAGATTTAGATCTGAATACAAAATTCGATGCCCTTGAGTTGGATCCTGAATTGTTGATGGATTTTTTGTCCAATGCAGGAGATCTTTTGGAAAAATTAAGTAAAAATATGCTTGATTTAGAAAATAATCCTAAAAACAAAGAAGCGGTTGAGAATATTTTTAGAAATGTTCATACAATTAAAGGAACAAGTGGGATGTTTGGTTTTCGTGCTATCGAAAAGCTCACCCATAAAATGGAAAATTTATTTGATAAAATTCGTAGAGGAACGCTGACGATTTCACCATCGTTGATGGACGGACTATTTTTTGCATTAGATAAAGTCAAATCGATATTTGAAGGAATTAAGCAAAAGAAATCATCAGAACAGCCAATCAATGATGCTCTCGAAAAATTAAGACTTGGTTTTTTTTCTCATTCAAAAGAAAATTTAAACAAATTAGCAGATACTGCTAAGGTAACAGAAAAAAAAACTCACGAAGAAACTGAAATTGGAGAAACAATTCGGGTTGATCTGAAAAGATTGGATAGTCTTGTTAACTTAGTTGGTGAATTTGTAATTGATAGGACACGTTTTTCAAAAATTGAAGAAAAATTAAGAGCGAGCAAGAATTCAGAGCTTGGGCATTTGATGAGTGAGAATCTGTTACTTTTTGGTCGTCATTTGAATGAAGTTCAAAGTATTATTATGAAAATTCGGATGGTTCCTATTGGAAATGCATTTTATAAATTTACGCGTGTTGTAAGAGATTTATGTAGACAAGTCAATAAAGAAATAGATCTTCATATTTCTGGAGGAGAAACGGAATTAGATAAAACTTTAGTGGAAGAAATTGCCGATCCTCTGGTTCATCTGATTCGAAATAGCGTGGATCATGGAATTGAGTTTCCAGAGGATCGTGTCAAATCTGAAAAACCTCGCAGAGGAAATATTTATTTAAAAGCGAGTCATGATGGAAATAGGATTGTTATTACAATTCAAGATGATGGAAAAGGTCTTCAAGTTGATAAGATAAAAAAGAAAGCTTTGGAGCGTGGGTTTATGAAAGAAGGTGATCAATTTGATGACAAAGAAGTTTTTAATCTTATTTTTGAACCTGGGTTTAGCACAGCCGATAAGGTAACAAATATTTCTGGTCGCGGTGTTGGTATGGATGTTGTGAAAAAAAGCATCGTTAAACTTAAGGGAATTATAGAACTGGATAGCGCCTTAGGAAAAGGGACAACAACAACAATTAAATTACCGCTAACCTTAGCGATTATTCCAAGTTTAATGACACAAACCCATGGAGAAATTTTTGCGATTCCTTTGGTGAATGTAATTGAAAGTATTCGGATTAATCGGGATGAAATTCAAAAAATTGGAAATGCAAATTTTGTGAAGTTAAGAGATCAGGTGTTACCTTTGTTAAGTCTAGATGAATTTTTTAATTTAAATCAAAAAAATGAACTTTTGTGGTATCATGGTCACAATATCCAAAAAAGTAACAGGGCATTCACGCTAGAAAAGAGAATTATTTTTGTTGTTGTTGGTGTAGGGGAAAAAAGAGTTTGTATTGCTGTCGATCATTTACAAGGACAACAAGAAATTGTCATCAAATCTCTTGGAACATTAATTGCAAATCAAAGAGGAATTGCTGGTGGTTGTGTCTTAGGTAACGGACGTGTGGCGCTTGTTCTTGACGTTGGGGAAATGATGGAAGATTTTTCACAGTCCGAATTCACTGTGAGTTCTCTACACAATGTTTCTTATTCAAATGAAAAAATATTGTAAGGAGCCTCTATGTTTTCAGCAGAAGAAACAATAAATACACAACATGTTGGGTTTGTTTTGCATCAAGAAGAATTTTTATTACCAATGGTTTTTGTCAGAGAAATTATTATGTTGACAACTATTACCTTTGTTCCCTTTGCAAAATTTATTGTGGAGGGTGTCATTGCCCTACGCGGAGAAATTATGCCTGTTTTAAATCTTCGCCGTTTTTTAAAACTACCAAAAGGGACGGAGCAATCGACAACACGAATCATTATACTTCAATGTAGTTTTGGTGGATTTGGAATTATTGTTGATAATATCATTGAATTTGCAAAGCTTCAAAAGAACGATATTGAAATCATTCCTCAGAATTTTTTTCCACCAGAATATAAATTAATTTCAGGACTTTCGCGTACTGAAAATAAAATAAGAGGTATCTTTGATGTGGAAAAAATTGTTGCAGAGCTTTTTTCTGAAAAAAGAGAAGTTAAAAAAATAATGAAATAAAATTGAGATTTCATTTGAATGAAAGGATAGAAAATGAGGAGTAAGAAAATATTCATTTTATGCGTTCAATTGGTTTTATGTTTCTTGACTCAATTTTGTATTCAGAAACAAAACTCGACGGCTATTAAACTTTTAATACTGACGCCAGAAAATTATTTTGAAAAAATGATCTCTCTTGAAGGAACAGTCAAAGAAATTGGTCCTTCCAATCTTTGGTTTGTCATTGAAGATAAAACCGGGTATATTCAAGTGACTACAGAAAATGTCATCCTATCTTCGAATTGTTTATCCCGTGGAAAAAAAATGATGATTGAAGGGAAATTAGGAGAATTTGAACGGCATAAATATTTTTCTTTAAAAAAAATAAAGGATTGTTATGAATAAAAAAAAATATTTTTTTGTTTTTTTTTAACTTTTATATTTTATCAAAGTTGTTTTCAAAATTCAAAAAATAAAATTGATCAATATTTAATTATTCGTGGGGAAAATAAAAAAGAAGTTATTCTTTCTATTAAGAACGCGAATAGTAAAAATTCTTTTCTCTGGAGGCCTTATAAAAGAATTTTTACAAATGGAAAAATTCCTATTTCTGAAGGTGATTTTTTAGTTTCTAACGAATGCTCGTCTTATGAGTTTCATGTGAACAAAAATGAAATAAAAACAATTTACCTGAATTCTTTAATATTAAATTTGAAACGTGAAAATAAAAATAATTTTGAAGTAGAAAATATAATTACCAGTCAATGTAAAAATAAATTAACAAATAAGTCAATACTTTATAATAATAAAACCTCATATGACATGCTTCCTGGAAAAAATAGTTTAGTGATTGCTGGGAAAGTATTTCCAATTCATTTTTTAAATGAATTGATGAGTCAATCAGAAACATCTGTTTATTTCTCAAGTATCAATTTAACGTCAAAAATTCCAAATGATCATGCTTCATTTTTTATTTATTCTTTAGAAAATGGAAACAATGAAATTATTTCCGCACCTATCAATTCAACAATTTGGCTTTTCCCTGGAAAATATAAAGTTGAAGTGAATGGAACAACTCAACAAATCGATTTGGAGAAAAATAAATTCTTAGAAATCAATTTAGGAGGAATTTTGATTTCTTCTCCACCTCAATTTCCATTTTCAGAGCGCTTAAGGCTTGGTGGACTTCCTATGGGTGTTTTTTTGAATTCTAAGGTTTTATTTTCTATTGATCAAAAGCATTCTGTTTTTCCTGGTAAATATACAATAAATATGGAAAACTCTGAATTAAAAGAAGAAATTGAAGTGCATGAAAATGAGCTGAAAGAGATCAAAACTTATGGAGTGCAGGTCCATGCACCTCCCTGTGAAAAAGAGAAATCATGTCAATTTCCAAAAACAATCAATATTCATACAAATCGTCTTCCCTTTATTCTTATGAATGTTCCTTTAGGGTTACCTTTTTTAGTTTTCAAAGAACCTTACGAGTACAGTTTAGAAGGTATGAAAGGAATTTATAAGAATTTATCGACCTCTACAGAAAATGTTTTTCATGAGAATATTGGAGCTTTAGAAATTCATTGGGATATTAAATATACAAGTAGCAATTATGAAACGAAATTTATTCGTATTGAAAGTAAATCAAGTAATATTTACGGAAAATCTATGGATTTGCTGCACGTCAGGCCTCGTCATGTTTACTTACCAGAAGGGGATTATATTTTATCTTATGTTCTTGGGGATGTCATAAATCCCAATTCAATTCGTCGCTCTCTTCCAATTCATATTTCCTATGAGACTGTTAAAAAAGTCGAAATTCCCTTTTTTATAAAATCCAACGCAACAAAAATCAAAAATGACCTAGAGCAGATGAATAATAATAATAATTCTGACGGAGTTTTAAAACCAATCAAATAACAGGGAATTCAGCCTCTCTTTTTTTTGTTGTATTTCTTTGGATTTCTTTGTAACAAAAGGGGTTTGTGAGTTTCGTTCATAATTTCATAAAGGAACACTTTCATGTCCATTAATTCAAAAATTCGTAACGTTGCTATTATCGCGCACGTTGACCATGGAAAAACAACGCTTGTTGATAAGCTATTATCTCAGTCAGGGACGTTTGCTGCCCACCAAGTCATCGCAGAACGCGTTATGGACAGTATGGATTTAGAACGTGAACGTGGTATTACCATCGCAGCAAAAAATGCCTCTATGATTTACAAAGATATCAGAATTAACATTGTGGACACTCCCGGACATGCGGATTTTGGTGGTGAAGTTGAACGGACATTGATGATGGTCGATGGTGCAATTCTGCTTGTGGACGCTGCAGAAGGCCCTCTTCCTCAAACACGATTTGTTTTGCAAAAAGCTTTAAAACGTAATCTTAAAATGATTTTAATCATCAATAAAGTCGATCGTCCTGATGCCCGCGTCGACGAAGTTGAAGGCATGGTTCAGGATCTTTTCTTAGAGCTTTCCAGTGAAGATCACCATTTAGATTTCCCTGTTCTTTACGCAAGTGGAAGAAATGGTTGGGCGTCGCTTGAAAAAGATCAACAAAAAACAGATCTTAAAGATCTTTATGAAACCATCGTTTCTCATGTTCCTC
Source organism: Silvanigrellaceae bacterium (assembly GCA_947475135.1). The sequence continues at coordinate 1,881 of CANJMU010000016.1, read as the reverse complement.
CCCCTGCAACACAGGTGGAAGGTGGAACGCAAATGCTTATCAATAACCTCAGCTACAATAACTTTTTGGGCCGTTTAGCTATTGGACGTGTGGAACGCGGCACTTTATCCACCAATCAAAGCATTGTGCTCCTTGGTGCAAACGGAAAAAAACAAAATGCGAAAGTTGTTAAAATTCGCTCTTATCGTGGATTGGAACAGGTTGATGTGGACAGTGTTTCTGCCGGGGATATTGCCATTGTCTCAACGGGACTCACAGATTTGACCATCGGGGACACGATTTCTGATATCACAATTCAAGAAGCTTTGCCGCGTATCGAGGTTGATCCTCCGACGGTTTCTGTGGAAGTGAGTGTCAATACTTCCCCAATGGCTGGGCGCGATGGAACCTATTTAACAAGTAATAAATTATCCGAATTTCTTAACAAAGAAGCCATGAATAACGTGTCTTTAAAAGTTGAAAATACACCATCACCTGAAGTTTTCATGCTGAAAGCTCGTGGTGAACTTCAAGTTGCGATTGTGATGGAAAATTTACGTCGCACGGGTGGTGAGTGTATGGTTGCTCGCCCAAAGGTAATTACAAGAATAGAAAACGGAGTTGTTCTAGAACCAGTTGAACATTTGGTTCTAGATGTCCCTACAAATTCTGTTGGCATTGTCACTGAAAAATTATCTTTGCGTAAGGGACGCATGGAAAACATGGAAGCTTTCAATAATAATCGCACTCGTATTGAATTTAATATTCCAACTCGTGGCCTTTTAGGATATCGCAGTACTTTTTTAACAGACACAAAAGGCGAAGGCTTGATGTCTAGTTACTTTAAAGCGTGGGAAGAAAGTCGCGGTAATTTTTTGACTCGTGTGAATGGATCTCTCATTGCCGATCGTCCTGGAAAAACTACGGAATATGCTCTTTCTGGGATGGAAGATCGGGGTCGTCTTTTTGTTGCCGCTGGTGAAGAAGTTTATGAAGGAATGGTTGTGGGTGAACACAATCGGGATTCTAATTTGGACGTCAATGTTGTTCGTGAAAAGAAATTGACCAACATGCGTGCTGCGGGCTCCGATGATTCTACAAAGCTTTCTCCAATTACTAAAATAAGTTTGGAAACTGGGCTCGATTGGATTGAAGATGATGACTGGGTAGAAATTACGCCAAAAAATATTCGTGTCCGTAAAAGAACTTTAGCAGCAAATCAAAGAAGTGTTCGTCGTAATATGGGTCTATAATTCTACGATTCACAGTTCTATTCATCAAGTTCCGTCAATTTTTAAAATCGGACCCCTTGCGTTACCTTAGTTTCGCAAGGGGTTTTTTTTTCAAAAAAAATTTAATAGATATTTTTTTGTGCCGATAGTGCTCTCAATTATTCAAAGGGATTTGAACTTTATGGCACAAAACAGATTTCACAAAGGCGGATTCTTTGCAGGCGCCTTTGCGCGTTGTGTGACCTGTGGCACTCGAAGTCCCCAATCGCACAGATGTCGAGGCTGTGGGGGTTTTTTTTGTAGCAACAGTAACTCTCCTAACCCCTGTGGAAAAGTTGGATCTCATCTAGACTCTAAAATTTGTAATGGATGCATCAGCACAAATGAAGGTAAAAGAAAATGGCTAGAACAAAAAGACGAGTATATTCTTGGAATGGGGTCTTATGGTCTTGCGACACTTTTTCTCAATTCTGAAGACACTCAAATCCCTTTATGGGTTGTTAAAATGGATATTGCAACGATTGATGATCCTACTCATCAAACAGATCCTGGAGTGTCCTCCCAGGAAACTTGTTTGAAAGTCAAAAATAAATTGTTGTAGATCTCCGATCTGGAGGTACTAAACGAAATGAATAACGAAACAAGAATTTTTTTATTATTGAAACAAATA
>CANJMU010000015.1 GCA_947475135.1 Silvanigrellaceae bacterium | reverse complement strand
CTCCAGTAATGAAGAGAAGAATTGTATTTATAATCACAACTCGATTTTAATTCATGGTAAATCCAATGTTCAAAAGCCTGGCCAACCTCTGCGCCACGTAATTCTGTTAAAACAGGCGAACGGGACAATTGCCTTGCGACACCCACATCAAAAAAATAAAATTTCGAATTTTCTACAGATTTTCTTTTGATAGAAGCTTTCCAAACAGGGACTTCTTCCGCAATTAATGTGTCTTTTAAAACCTGAAACCAATCGATAACAGTGGATCGCTTGACCTGAGCATCGGATGCAAGGGTTGTAAAATTGATCTGCTGTCCATTGCAGAGAGCCGCCGTTTCTAAAAATCGAGAGAAGGATGGCAGCTGCCTTGTGATTCCTTCAAAAGCGATCTCTTCGGCTAGATAACTTCCAATATATTGACTGAGTTCTTCTTTGGGATCTTCCGATAAGTAAACAGGTGGCAAACTTCCGTAATTCAATGCCTTTAACAAATTAAAATCTTGCCCTAACTCTAAAGTAACAAACGGATGAAAATAATAATTATGGGCACGCCCAGCAAGTAAATTCACACCTTTTCTTTTCAACGCCCGAGCACTTGATCCACTGAGAATGAAATGAATTTTCATTTCTTCCATCATCAAATGAACTTCATCGAGCAAAAGTGGAAGTTTTTGAATTTCGTCAATAATAACGATTTTAGGAAGCTGTTTTTGCGCGAGTAATGTTTGACGTAAAAAAGAAGGATCAGAGGAAAGTTGCCAAAAAACTTTTGAATCTAATAGGTTCCAACGAGAAATAGATGTATCGTTTGTGCCTGTTTCTGCACGAAGTAATGTTGATTTTCCCGTTCGACGGGGCCCAAGTAAAAAAAGTGACTTTTTTTCAGAAATTTCTAACGGTTGTAAAAGCCTTTGATAATTCATCATTGTCTCCGTTATTCTTTCACTTCAAACAACAAAACACATGAGAAAAACTCAAACGCTACCGCCAAAAGGGTGAACCAATTAAAATTTTCAATTATTTTTCTGAATGTACTAAAAATGAACAAAATCGTCACAACTTCGATTGAGAATTTGATAATTTTAATTTCGAAACAGCTCGTGACAAAGAACTCATGACGGTTCCCATTGGAATTTCTAATATTTCAGAAATTTCCTGGTAGGTATAATCCTCAATAAATAAATAAAGGATGGCGCGACTTTTTATATTTAAAGACTCTATTTTTGATTTCCACTCATCATCTAAAACAAAATCATAAAAATTATTTTGATTCAACAAAACATGAACTTTATTATTTTCAGATAATTGATGATAGATATCTTTGTCAGGGAAGGGAAGTTCATCGTTCATATCTTCTATAGAAATTAAATTTTTTAAATTTCTTTTTGAAGTTTCATCATCCAAAAATTTGTTTTTAATGATTTTGTAAAGCCAATTTTTAAAATGTGTTTGCGTTTTTTTATCTTCAAAAATTTCATTCATCAAATGAACGGATACATCTTCATTTGTATACTTAGAAATAAAATGCGGAAATCCGGAAATAGCTTTTAAAAATGCGCCTTGCAAAAGATCTTCAGCGGCACATTGCTCTTTGGTCAATGCAAAACAAAAACGATACAACGCATTCCAATAGGATTTTGAATAGTGAACAAAAATTTGATTATATAATTCTTGAAGTTCTTTGGCAGAGAGAGGATTTAAATTATTTTTGACTTGATTGAATGTTGTGTGAAATAGGTTAAGCATTTTCTTCCTTTTCTTCCAAATCGATGAGCAGCTGATCCAGATGATGAATATCAGAGATAATATCAGAAATTTCTGAATTTTGAAGAAGCGCAATCATTTCTATGCCATTATTTTCTTGGGTGAGTTCGTAAAAAGTTTGACCAAGCTCGGTAAACAATTCCTTTCGACGTTGAAGAATTTGATATTTATTCACCTGTTTTTTAGCTTCTTTGACCCCTCGTTGAATTTCGATACGACTTATTTTTGCGATGTCAGAGAGGGCTTCTTGTACTTTCTTCAAGTTAAAGATTGGTTTAACATAAGTCATAAATGATTTCTCCGAGGATGAAGGTTTGAATCACAATATCAAAATAAACATAAATTTTCATAGATTTTTTTTAATCGTTTCGTTGCACTTTTTTTTATTTTCATCTGCTTTTTCCATCAATTCAAATGTTTCCAATAAGGGAACAACATTTCGCCCAGGGCATAATTTACAATTTTTTTTATCTTTAGAACATTCCCGATGGACAATGTCACAAAGCGAAAAAGCAGATACACCTTCTCATACTTTACAACCCGTCGATGATACAGAGTATGCGACAAATCTCTTTATCAGATACACAAATCATATTAATATACTTTCCTTTTTTGGTATATTTATTGGTTCTACTGTAGGAATTCTTCCAAATAAAACTTATTCTGAAGAGGGTATTTTATATTTGGGAACAGGATATTTATTTCCTACAATTTTATTAGGACTTGTCTTTGATTTTAGTGAAAATTTACGATCTCAATTAGGGGGAGAATATGGTGCTATTTATTATCCTTCAAGCTCTGTCAAAGAAGGAGATTCAAACTCTAATTTAAAAACAATTCCAATTTCTTTTGTTCCAGATATGTTGAATGCTTATTTTAATTTTGAGTATTTTTACACAAAAAATCTAGCCATTATGAATCAAATTGGATTTCGCTACACGACTTCTTACTGTTTGAATCAATGTCTAGATAAATCCTATGTTAATAATCTTCGAATTAGAAATACGTCTTATTATTATGAAGCAGGAATAACATGGGCTTTAAATAACTTCTCTAATTAAGCCGCTTATTTTTTTCCATAATTGTTGTGGAATGGAGTGGCTGTGCTTTTTCTTTTGGATTTAAATACACCTTTGCAAAAGCCACTGCTGTTGCTGCTTCTGCAAATCCTGTGGCAATGAGGTCCAATTTAGCGCTATGTTTTGCAACATCCCCTGCTGCAAAAATTCCTGGTAAATTTGTTTCCATTTTTTCATTCACGACAATCCCATTTCCGCTCAGATCTAATCCCCATTCTTTTATTTTTCCAAGGGAGCTATGAAAACCGATCATGACAACAACTTCGTCGCAATTGATTTCCTCTTTTTCGCCTGTCATCTTATTTTCAAGAATAACATTTTGAAGCAAATTATCTCCACAGTACTCGATAATTTCTGTATTTAAATAAATAGGAAAATTAGTTTTCTGAAATTTTAAAACAGAGGCGTCATGCGCACGGAATTTTTCTGTGCGGTGAATTAAAGTCACATGATTTGCGATATGCACCAATTCATTGGCCCAATCCAAAGCACTATCCCCGCCACCGACAACAATCACTTTTTTATTTCGATAGTAATTTTTATCTAAAACAGCATACGAGATTCCGCGTTGCTCAAAAAAATGAGCATTCAGTCCAGCATGTTTTTTTGGTGAGTACATTCCAACACCAGAGGCTAAAATAAGGGTCTTTGTCCAATGAAATCCTTTTTGTGTTTCCAAAAGCCACAGAGGATATTCGGACTTTTCTGTTACCTTAGATTCTAAGGTCAGTGCATTTTCTTCTAAACAAATTGTTGTATTGTATGGTTCAATTTGAGTCTTTAAAGACTCAATCAATTCTTTTGCAAGAACCTTAGGAAACCCGGCTACATCATAGATATATTTTTCTGGATAGACAGAAATCAATCGCCCACCCAATTCTGGCATGGAGTCGATAATTTTACATTTTGCATGACGCATACCAGCATAAAAAGCAGCAAAAAGCCCCGTAGGTCCGCCGCCTAAAATGGTGATATCAAAAACATCATTGCTTTGTAATTCGTGCTTGCTGGAGTTGAATTTCGTCATTAAGAATTTTCCCTGCTTCAAAAAGAATATCATCATTCTTCCTAATAACCTTTAAGGAAAAATCTGGCAATTCATCTGCGGGATTTTCTATTTTTGGATTCAATTTATTTTTATCTTTCCCTTTTTCATTTTTGAGAGGGATTTTTGCGATTTGCTCTTGGAGAGAAACAGAGGTGGATTTATCTTTTTTGTCTTTAGAAATAAGTGCATTTATTTTTTTAAATTCAACAGAATTTTTAATTCTTTGTTGACTTAAAAATTTTAATTTTTGGATGCTGTCATCCCGATATCGATTTTGCGGTTTAAAATTCCGTGCTGGAGCAATTGTCGTATTGGGTAAATAATAGTCAAAATCTTTTTCACCATTTTCCATACTATCGATAATGCTGGGGATTGTAATATCCGATTGTACCCCTACAGCCTGATTGCTTTGCCCGCTAGGCCTAAAAAATTTAGCAATGGTCACATGAATCGCACCATCACTTTGCCGGCCGCTGCTGCCCGGAATATCAATGACAGTTTGCACGCTTCCTTTTCCAAAAGTATAGGAGTCTCCTAAAATTAATCCACGTCTGTAATCCTGAACTGCACCAGCTAAAATCTCCGAAGCACTGGCAGAATAACGGCTGACCAAAATTCCTAGGGGCCCATTGTAAATAGCCCGTGTGGAAATTTCTAAAGGTTTTGCAATACCGCTGTGATCTTGAACTTGTGCGACAACTGGATTATCAACAAACAATCCTACAATCCGCTGAACTTCGTTCAGATCTCCACCTCCATTGCGACGTAAGTCAACAAGGATGGCGTCTACTTTTTCTTTCATAAGATGGACAATTTCTTTTGCAGTATCATTAGCACTACTTCGACAAGTATAAATATTTTTTTGGCAACCTGCATAATCAATATAGAAACTTGGTAAATTAATGATACCAATTTTTTTGTTTCCAACCTTCAGAATATCACTTTTTGCCTGGCTATCTTTGATTTCAACAACAGCCCGTAAAAGTGTAATTTTAAAATTCTTTAAGGTACCATCTGGTTCTTTGCGCAAAATAGATAAGGAAACAGGTGTATTTTCTTTCCCGCGAATCAGTTGAACAACTTTATCGAGCTCCATATCAACAATTTCTTGCATTCCTTTTTGGTCCGGGTCGACAGCTGTAATTTTATCGCCTTTACGTAACAAACCACTTTTGTCCGCGGCGCCACCGGAAACAACAGAATCAATTGTTGTATAACCATCAACATTCATAAGAGTTGCGCCAATACCAACCAATCTCAGACTAAAATCAATTTGAAAATTAGCATTGTCAACTGGGGTTAAAAAACTTGAATGAGGATCTAAAGAAAGAGCAAAAGAATTTAATAAAAGAGAATGAATTTCATCGTTGGATTTAATCTGAATTGTTTTTTCTAAGGTTACAAACCGCTTGCGGAGTTTTTCTGAAACTTTTTGTTGAGGATCTTGTCCTTTCATATTCAAAACAATAAATTTTAAATTTTTATAAATACGAATTTTTAATTCGGCTTTTGTTTTTGCCCACACGATTTTTTTTCGATCGGTTTCGATGGAATCATTCACCGAAAAGTCAAATGGCTTTTGTAAAATTTCATTAGAAATTTCTGTGTATTCATGAACTCTTTGTTTATAAATAGTATAAATATTATCGACAAAACGACAATCCACGTTTTGAATAGAATTTCCTATTTGATATTCATAGGCGCGAAAATTTTGAATATCCGATTCTAAAAAATAGGTTTTTGCAGGATCTAACATTTTTAAAAATGTTTGGAATGTTCGAGAGGAAATTTCTGGTGACCAGGTTTGATAAACGTAATGGTAACGTAAAAAATCTTTTGTGCGGTCATTTAAAAGAGAGCACGTTAAGTAAGGCTCTTTTTTTTGAGGGCTTTCTTCAGAAATAGCAAGACGATACGCAAAAGGCGTTAACTTCAAAGAAAACAAAAGAGAAATGAAAGAAAATAAAAAAACAACCATTCCAATTTTTAAAAGTTTCATTTTTTTCATGATTTTTTTTACTTCCCTAAAGTATTTTTTGGCACGTTGCCTTTAAATGTTGGATAAACAGATAAATCATCTTCTTCTTTTGAATAAACAATAAGTTTGTTTTTATATCGATTGAAAGAATTTTTTTTTGTATAGGTTTCGCTTTCTGCACAATGGGTCGAATAAGGTGTTTCAACAAACCGATCCTCAAACCAACTTAAAATTTGAAAAATCGAATTTTTAATTCTGGATTCACCTGTGGATTCCGCATAAACTAAAATCATTTCAATTTGTGATTGACAACACTCAAAAGATTCTTCAAAAAATGAAATATGATACCCATTTTTATCGCCATCGACCTTCACAATAATTCTATTTGAAAATTTACACTTTAATTTTTCTCGCAAAGAACGTAATACTTTTTCTTTCTGGGGAATAGAAATATTGGGATCGAGATCCAGTTCAAAGTGAAGCAAGGAGAGATACATGTGCGACTCTAACTTAAAAATAGCGTCCAACCATTGTTACCCGAAACAGTGGAATTCACGCTTTTTAAAATGCTCTACACTAGTCTTTCCAATTATGCCATATGCCAGGATGTTTTCAAATTATCATAATTTTCCTGGTGTGAGCGATTTGAATCGAAGCCTCCCGGAAAAAACTACCTGCTGGAGCGGATCTTCTATCCAATTTGTGGAACAAAAAGGAAAGCGTCAAGATTTAGGATTTGATTCCCTTTACGAACCCCGAATTTTTTTGAAAGGTGAAGTCAAAACAAGACAGGAAAGCTGGCACGATTTTTTTAATGCGATGATTTGGCATGCCTTCCCCTTAGTAAAGTCCTACTTAAATAAAAACATGTTTTACCTTTTTGATGAAAATGCAAAATTTCCATGGGTAGGACCACCAAAAAACAGAAACTCAATACAGGATATTTTAACCATGTTCGATGAAGGAGGTTGTTTTTTAGTTCATGTCAAAAATTCCTGTGGAGATGTGACCTGTACGTTACCTTATTTATATGGACATGGTTTTTATGAACGTCTTGCTTATGGGGACAAAGATTTAAGCGCTTATACAATAAATCTGAATGTTCAAGAAAATTTTCTAGAACTGAATGATTTAGAAAAGTTGAAAACCATCGATGAAGTTGGAAAAAATAAACTACAAGAAGTTTTTATTCAAAAATCTTTTTCTGAATTTTATGCTCTTTCTTACTTTAAAATGAAAGAGTTTATCGATAAACATTTTTTTAATTTTCCGAATAAATGATCTCTTTTTTTTGTAAACAATCCACAGTATCAGCGCCAACACTCGAAAGCACAATCATAAATTTTTGATTGTCTTTGTGATAACTGTCTGCATAAAAGTCTTCACCTGAAAATAGTGAAGATCTTTTTGGGTAAATATAATAATAATGTTGCATAAAATCCATGTTTTCTAAGTGACATAAAATTGTTTTCATCGGACTTTTGGCATCAGGCTCTAAAGCAACAAAGACAACTTCATTTTGCAGAACATGGTGTTTCCCATCTGTTCCAGCAGAATAATTATCTGGAACTTCAATATTCAATTCCGATTTATCAAAAATTTCTGCGTGATCCCTATGAAAAGGTTCTGGCATAAAAGATTGTTTGACGGGATCGTAAATATCAATACGAGGAGGATCCCGCTCAGGAACCCCCGGGTTGCAAGCATAAAAATATTCCGAAGATTTGCTTGTCGGGTGATTACCAAGGTCATTATTAAACATATGACATGTCGCAATTGTTATTTGAAACCGATAGGGCGTTGTATTGATAATTTGAAAAATAGTGTGTGTATTTGCTGCCACGACATGACAACTAAACAACAAAGAAACACAGAAAAAAGGGAACCTCATTTCAAGTTCCCTTTTTTTTCATCAAATGCACAATTCCATAAATTAACAAAACCACACCTGCCACAGTCATCGCATTCCCAAATGTGACCCAAATACGATCGAGCATTCCTATCTGCGCACTGACAATTTTACGAGCAGCAGCACCCGCAATTTCTGCAGTTTCAGCAATATTTTCAGACAGCGTCTCTGCTCCCTCTGCAACTTCTGCGATAAGTTTTTTTTTCTCTTTCAGATAAGTATCTGCGATTTCCATCGTTTTTTTAAAGCCACCCATGCCCGCAAAAACAGCCCCACCACCTAAAAAAAGAAAGGGACTATTTAAAAAATCCATGCCAGTGACACCAGAATCCGAATCTTTTTCATCGCTTTTTGGCGCTGTTTCTTTAAATCCATCGCGTACACCCGTTGCATACTCCACACTTTTTCCTGTTTGCAGAGCTAAATGAGACCAAACATTTGCATTTTGATCCGTATTTTCCATTTTAGACTGCAAACCAATCTCTTCTCCTTTTATTTTTCCGTCATTGTAAGTGTTACCTAAGTCATTGATGAAAGGATTGTCTGGAGGTGACACTAAGTTCACATGAAAAATTCGGTCATCTGCAAAAGTATCATCGTTTTTTAAAATAGGTTGAATATCCACACTGGAAAAACTATTTTTCAATAATGTTGTTGCGCTGTCATTCCACTGAAGATTTGTGAGATTGAGATCGATGGTTAAATAAAACGTAGAGTCTTTATTATTCGTAATAAAAAATCCATATTTACTTTCCTGTGAATGATCAGAAAAAAATTCAACCGGAATATTTTTAAAATCTTTTTTCGATAGGTTATGAGGCTTTACCATATCTATTTCAGAAACAATATAATTGTGATTCATGTAAGAATCTCTTTTCAATAAGTAAACAAGATTCCACTGAGAATTTTCATAAGAAATAAAATAAAAACCCTCATTCAAATTTTTAAAAACAAAAACTGGAGGAGATGGATTCAAGTTATGATGACAGCGCGCAACTCCGTGAAATGTTGTGCCATCGCTATAAACCCAAGAAGAAATCGAGTCATTCAAATGCAGAGTGCTTTCAATTTTCCAATTTTTAGATTCTTTGTCTAAGGTTAATAAATAAAGAGAATTATTTTGCGAACGGAGCAATAACCCAACGCAACTCTCGCGTTTTTCAGTATAATATTCAAAAACACTCAGAATTTTATCTTTTTCAAGGTTCAATGAAAAATTTCCAAAATTTGAAGAAATGATTTCGTCTTGAACAAGATGATTTAAAAATGAAAAACCATTTTCATTCAACTCAAAAAATGAAATTTTATTTTTTTGAATCAAATAAATCATATCTCGAGAAGAATTCAATAAAGAAGGATAAATTTCACTTGCCGAAACCACATTTAAATTTAAAGAAAGAGTATTTTGATAAGTAAACCCG
>CANJMU010000014.1 GCA_947475135.1 Silvanigrellaceae bacterium | reverse complement strand
TTATTTTCATCTAATTTTGGAAGTTGCGATTCCTCTTGAGAATCTAATCCGTAAATTTCTCTCCAGCCTGGAATCTCTAAATCCTGAACTCTTGTTCGAAAATGTTGATTGTGGACAACTGTAATTCTTTCCACTTTTGCCCATACAGCATATGGCATAAATGCCGCAAGAAATCGTCTCATCACCAGATCAAAAATTCTTGCATCATCTCCGTCAATTTTATCTGAAGGCATTTCACCAGTAGGAATGATCGCAAAGTGATCACTCACTTTTGCATCATCAAATATTCTTTGTTTATTAAGTAAACCATGATTTAAAATCTTCTTACAAAAAGCTCCATACTCTTTATTATTTTTAGAGTACTTGCTTAATAATTCTGGTACAATTTTTTCATATTCTGTTGGTAAATATTTTGAATCTGTTCTCGGATAAGTTAACACTTTATGTTTCTCATAAAGCCTTTGAGCTGCTTGCAAAGTTCGTGACGCAGGCATTCCAAATTTACGATTGGCTTCTCGCTGCAATGACGTGAGATCAAATAAAGTTGGCGCAATTTCTTTAGACTCTTTTCGTGTTTCATGAGCGAAAGACTCATGTTTAAAAAGGCCAATTTCTTGAATAATTGAGTCTAATTTTTCTTTAGAAAAAATTCTGTCATCTTTTTCTTTTTGAAAAACAGACTCTTCATTTGAAAGAGGAAGACTAAAATTTGGATCATACCAAAATGCATTGTACTGATGCGTCGCAGCTGAAAACTGAGCTTCAATTGTATAATAAATTTCGCTCCGATGACGGATGTAATCCATTTCTCTTTGCACAATGAGCGCTAATGTTGGAGTTTGCACACGCCCCACAGACCAGGCGCCTTTCATATTTTTTGTTTTAAGACGTCTTGTGACACCCCTTGTCCCATTTATTCCAATTAACCAATCACTTTCCATACGACAACGAGCAGCATCCGCCAATGAGTTAAAATCTATGCCGTTACGAGGCAATTTGAACTCTTTTTGAATCGCCTGGGGGGTCAAACTTTGAAGCCAAACTCTTTTGAATGGTTTGTCTTGGTGACAAAAATCAAAGATTTCCCTAAAAATGAGCTCACCCTCCCGACCTGCATCGCAGGCGTTGATAAAGCCTAGGACATCCTTCCTTTTTGATAGACTTTTGATATGGTTTGTTCTTTCAGTCTGGCCTTTTTTTGGTTTATATTCAAACTTTTCAGGCAGAATTGGCAGATCTTGAAGAAGCCATCTCTTGTAAAGAGGATTAATTTCTTCAGGAGAAAGCAATTCAAAAAGGTGACCAATAGCCCATGTAACAACGAAAGTGTCGGATTCAAAATAATCTGTCTTTTTTGAAAAACCACCAAGAACTTTTACGATGTCATTCGCAACAGACGGTTTTTCCGTAATTACAAGCCATTTACCACTGGACTTATCCATTAAATTTCATCCTTTTTAATAAATTTCTTATATAAAATGCATTCTATTTATTGAAATGCGCAAATACAATTATAACTATTTTTTCGAAATGGCAAATACCATAAAATATTTTATTTTTTATGTTTCATCAAACGCAACATCTACTTTTAACCATATAGTATAATAGTGACGCACACTTTTAAACAACAAGCTTTCTATATTTTCCCAATAGATTTCATTATTTGTTACCTTAGATAAAGTTATATTTTTTATTTTATGATTGATTTTTTCGAAACATTTATTTTTATCTATTTTTTGCATACAAAAAAACTTATTTTTCTGATCTATTAGTAATTGTTGAATAGAAATTGCCGAATTTTCTTGAATTTGCCTTAAGCCAAGAGGTAAATTAAAAACATAATTTTTTTGAATAATAATTCTAAAACCAGCTTCTTTTTTTTGAACTTTATTATCACTAATCCAATTTGGAAAAGGATATTGACTCACGTTAATTAATTTTTTTTCTTGATCTAGCGTATTGCATGCGCTTATGAAACAAAAAACTAAAAGCAGAATAATTTTAAACATAATAATCCTCGTGAAACACGTTTAAATTTATCATAAAAATTTTTTCAGATCATTGTTTTCAATAATAAAATCAAATAGTATTCGAATTATTTTTAAAAGGAAAATGATCATGTCTCTTCAATTAAATTTTGAATCTCTCAAAGGAAAAAAAATTGCCTACCCAGAATCGGAAGATCCAAGAATATTAGACGCTGCAAAAATAATAAAAAAAAAATATGGCATTATTCCTATTCTTATTCCAAAACATGAATCTGAAAAAAGAAAAGAATTTACAAAAAAAACAATCGATTCTATTTTGTTAAAAAAAGGGAAATCGGCTAACGAAACAACATATGACCACATCGATGATCCTTATTTTTTTGCTGGTTCGCTTCTTCAAAATAAAGAAGTTGATTGTGTGATATCTGGCTGTATTTGCCCAACATCTCATGTCATACGAAGTGCTCTTGCAACAAATTTATTGCAATCACAAACCAAAATCATGACTTCTTGTTTCTATATGGAATTTGAACATCTTAATAAAAATTTTATTTTTGCAGATTGCGCCGTCATCCCAGAACCAACACCAGAAAATTTATCTGAAATCGCATTTTTATCCCAACAAGCTTTTTTAAAATGGACAAAAGAAACCCCTAAAATTGCTTTTTTAAGTTTTTCGACAAACGGTAGCGCAAATCATGAAAATTCAAAAAAAATTCGCAAAGCTTACGAAATTTTTCATAAAAATTATCCCAATATATGTTCTTATGGTGAGATTCAATTTGATGCCGCATTTGTTCCTGATGTTTCAAATAAAAAATGCCCAAACTCACCGTTGAATGGCGATGCCAATGTTTTTATATTTCCAGATTTGAATTCTGGAAATATTTGCTATAAATCTTCTCAATACCTAGGAAATGGAAAAGCTTATGGGCCAATTTTACTTGGATGCGAGAACCCATTTTCCGACCTCTCGCGCGGAGCCAGCGTGAATGATATTGTCCACTGCTCACTATTAACTCTTTTACTTTCGGAGAACTGATTTATTATGCAAAAAATGGCAAATATTTTACCTCTTAATGAACCTTTTTCAAACCCCCGCGACAATTCTACAGAATGGGAAAAATTTGAAAAAGCCGCAAAAAATATCCCTAAAAATGCCGAAATACCGATGATAATTGATGGAAAAAAAATATTTTCAAAAACAAAAATCAACAACATAAATCCATCCACAGGTGAAATTTTAGGAACATGTCAACAATGTGACGAATCCCAAGCACAGCTCGCAATTGATGCTGCATTAAAATCAAAAAAATCCTGGTCAGAATTATCTCCTTTTTTTCGAATTCAAAAATTTCGTGATTTGGAAAAAATCTTGCTGACATGGAAGCACGAAATGTGCGCTACCGCCATGGTTGAAAGTGGATTTAACGCCTATGAAACCTATGTCGAATGGGCAGAATTAATCGATTTTATCCGTTTCAATAATTATTTTTATTGCGAATTGCTGAACGAACAAATCGGCGGAAGCGATACAGAAACAAATTCTTTTCAATTACGCCCCTTAAAAGGATTTACCTGCGCCATTTCTCCTTTTAATTTTCCTCAGGCTATCGGTTATAATTTGCCTCTATCTATGGCTCTTACAGGAAATACAGTCGTCTGGAAGCCTTCCACTGATGGAATACTTAGCGCTTATATTTTAATGCTTGCTTTAGAAGAAGCCGGGTTTCCGAATGGTGTCATTAATATGATTACGGGCGAGGGAAAACATTGTTTGAAACCTGTGCTTACTCACCCAGAATTAACTGCTCTTAATTTCACAGGAAGCTTTGCCACAGCAAGAACCTTTGGAAATTATTTATATGCGAATGAATACCAAAGAAATAATTTTCCTCGATTTGTTGCTGAAACAGGTGGAAAAGATTTCTTAATTGCAGATTTCGATATTGATGTTTACGACACAGCAATATCAATTCTACAAGGATCTTTTGGCCGTAGCGGACAAAAATGTTCCGCAAATAGTGTCGTCTTAGTCGATGAAAAAATATGGCCACAATTAAAAGAAGTTTTATTGACAGAAATTAAAAAACTTAAGGTAACAAACTCAATTCACCGCGATTGCGATGTTGGACCCGTGATTAATGAAAAACAATTTGATAAAATAACCGGTTTTATTTCTCGGGCAAAAAATGACTCTCAATGCAAAATCATTGCTGGCGGTGAATTTTCGAAAGAACATGGATTTTATGTTCATCCTACATTTATTGAAATTTTTGAAGACAAACATGAACTTCTAAGAGATGAAATTTTTGGACCTGTGACGGCGATTCGAATATATCAAACAATTGATCAAGCGGTTTCTATTATAGAACAACATAATTATCGTCTCACAGGAAGTGTTATCAGCAGAAATGAAGAATTTTTAAATAAACATGTTCCTTTATTAAGCCAATACGCGGGTAATTTCTACATTAATAGAAAAACAACAGGAGCAATTGTACACCAACAACCATTTGGCGGCGATGGCGCTAGCGGCACAAATAATAAGGCCGGCAGTAAATGGTATTTATTAAATTTTGTCTCACTTGGTACAGTCACACGTAGACATATTCGCGCAAAAACCTCAGATCTTTTTTCCAAAATAAATCAACTTTAAATTTCTGTACATCAACAATAAACTGTGTTACGTCTGCGCGGTGAATTTCATTCACTTCGTAGATTTTTTAACTATTTTCCCTTTTAACTTCTAGGGAATTTTCCCCAAATTTTATTTTGGGCCGCATCCAAGAAAGGTACTTCCACACATGGCAAATGTTCATGCTGACACACCAAAGAAAAAAATGAGTTACAGCTCCCTCGAGTGGCTTGATGAAGACGTTGATTTTTTGACAAAAGACGGATCTCTTGGTCTTGATGACTTTGAATCTATTTTTGCTGAACAAGAAAAAGAAAACTCGATTACAAAAGAAGGACAAGTCGTTAAAGGTAAAGTGATAGAACTTCGCCCAGACGCTGTTGTTATTGATATCGGACACAAATCAGCTGGTGAAGTCGCTAAACACGAATTTACATCTCAGGGGCAACCATTTCATTTGAAGGTTGGAGACATCATTGATGTCTTTGTCGAAGTTTTTGAAGATGACGACGGCGAACTCGTCTTGTCAAAAGAAAAAGCAGACACACTAAAAGCATGGGATGTGATTGCAGAAGCCTTTGAAAAGAATGAACTTGTTGAAGGTAAAATCACAGGACGCGTCAAGGGTGGATTATCCGTTGATATTGGTGTCAAATCCTTTCTTCCGGGATCACAAGTTGACTTACGCCCTGTAAGAAATCTTGAAAAATTATTAGGTCAAGTTTTACAATTCAAAATTATTAAATTCAATAAAAAACGTGGCAATATTGTACTTTCTCGTCGCGTGTTACTAGAACAAGACAGAGAACGTTTAAGAAGCGAAACTTTAAAAGCTCTTCAAGTTGGAACAACTGTCACCGGTGTTGTTAAAAACATTACAGATTACGGCGCGTTCATTGACTTAGGTGGGCTTGATGGACTTCTTCACATCACTGATATTTCTTGGGGCCGTTTGAATAACCCAGGTGAAATGTTGACTGTTGGCGACGAAATTACTGTCAAAGTATTAAGCTTTGACCCTTCCAGCAACAGAGTTTCTTTAGGATTAAAGCAACTTCACAGCGACCCTTGGGTTTCGGTTGCAGAAAAATATCAACCAAACCAACGTCTACGTGGAAAAGTCGTGAGTTTAACAGACTATGGCGCTTTTGTTGAATTAGAACCAGGCGTTGAAGGCTTGATTCACGTGACAGAAATGTCCTGGAATCGTCGCGTGAAACATCCAAGCAAATTCGTTAATATTGGCGATGAAGTTGAAGTTGTTGTTCTTGTTGTAGACTTAAGCAACCATAGAATTTCTCTTGGGATGAAACAAACAGAACCAAATCCTTGGGAACTTGTGACACAAAAATATCAAGTAGGGGATGTCATTCGCGGAAAAATTCGCAACATCACAGACTTTGGAGTTTTTGTTGGCATTGAAGAAGGCGTTGACGGACTCATTCACGTTTCTGATATTAGCTACACAGAAAGAATTAAACACCCTCAAGATGTTTATAAAAAAGGTGATGAAGTCGAAGCAAAAGTATTACAAATTGATATCGAAAACATGCGCTTTTCTTTAGGCGTCAAACAATTGGGTGCAGATCCTTTTGAAGCCGCTGCGAGACAATATGGTCCAGGCGCGAAAGCTTCTGGTAAAGTTACAAAAATATTTGAGCATGGAGTTTTGGTTGAATTGGCTCCTGGTGTTGATGGATTCATTCACACAAGTGAACTTGATAAAGCCGCACCTGAAGTTGACCAAGAGCTTGAATTTGTTATTACTGGCGTTGATGCCGCTGAACGTCGTTTTGATCTTTCAGTAAGAGCGATGTCTCGTGGATTGGAAGCAACAACTCACAAATCTAAACAGCCGCAAGCACCGCAACAACAACAAAGTAACGATGACAAATCGACAAATAGTTTCCAAGAAGCTTTTGCAAGAGCACGCGCTCCTAAATAATAAATCGATTGAATTTAGGTTTCATTTGTTGTTTCATCTTTATAAGAAGAACCACGAAAGAAACCTAAAAGAAATCCAAAAAGCCCACCAAAACCAAGACCTACACCAATAAAAATCATTTTTTCAGGCTTTATTCTTGATGGATGATTTAATTTTAAAATATCAGGAATGATCTTTATAAATGCAATAAATTCGATAACGAGCACAGCCATTCCTAAAAAAGGAATGAAACAAACAACAATTGGGGCTAAAATCCCAATGACAAAAAAGACTAAATGAATATCTGAAAATTTTGGAAGTCTTTCATTTTTTGAAGCATAAACAACACCTTTTTTATAAAAATACCAAACTCTGAAAAAGAACAACAGAAAAGCCATAAAAGTAACGGCCGTGCCCATAAGCGCAAGAGTGGAAAAAAATTGAAATTCAGTTGGCAAATCAAACATAAGTGACCTCTTAAAGTTATTGATAAATAAAATTACTTATCAATAACTTTTAACCAAAAAAAACTTAGGATCGTCGACAGACATTTATTTAAATATTTCAACAAAATTTATGAAGTTTTTAATTTTTATTTATGATTTCTTTATTGAAATCATTTTTATTTATTTTCTTTTGATCGTTTTTTTGATCCAATTCTTTTTTTGGCGTGTGCTTTAATTTCATCAATTCTAAATATTGAATTAAATGATTCATTTCATCTTCGGGCAAATGATAAACAAGCTCCTTAAGCTTAAACAAAAGCAAAGATTTTTTAGATTGGGTGCCAAAATTTTCAGCCCTAATTCCAGAATCCATCATATAATTTTCAATAGAGACAATCTCTAGCTTTGAACTCATACTGTGGATTCCTTATTCATAAACTGTATTTATAGAGCTAAGTTCCTTTTCGGAGATAAAAATTTTTTTTGAATGGATAAAATTTGCAGGATCATAAAATGCAACATTTTAGATAATAAGGCTATGTAAAAGTTTTTAAAATAAAAAAAGGAGATTTTATGAAAAAAATAAAATTTATTCTTCCATCCTTGTTAAATTTCTTTTTGAACAATTTCGACATCTGCACCAAGTTGTCTTAATTTGACAACAATATTGTCATATTTTCTTTGTAGTTCTTTCAAATTACTAAAGTAACTTGTTCCGTTAGCAACAAGACCAGCAATGACTAAACACATAGCTGCACGAATATCTGTTGGCATGCGAAAACTTGCTGCATTTAAAGCCGTTGGACCATAAATAATTGCAGAATGGTTGTGATTTTTATTTTTAAATCGACAAGGAGCTTCACCTAAACACGTTGGATGCAAATGAATATCTGCACCCATAGAATTAAGGTAACGAGTGTAACCTAATCGATCTTCAAAAATTGTTTCATGAAGAATACTAATTCCCTGAGCCTGTGTGAATAAAACCATAAAAGGTTGCTGCCAATCTGTCATAAAACCAGGATGGACCCCAACCTCAATATGAGTTGATTTTAATTTTTTTCCTTTAGGGTGGGAAACAAAAACGCCTTCCGAATTTACCTTAAATTCAGCGCCCATGCGTTGAATAAAATTTAAAAAACTATACATCGGATCGTGAGGCATTTTTTCTAATAAAATACTGCCACCAGTTGCTAATGCTGCACAAGCAAAACTGACAGCCTGATTTCTATCAGGCATAATTCTAAGTTCACAACCTTTTAATTTTTTAACACCTTGAATGACGTAAGTGCGGTTGGAATTAACCATAATATCCGCACCCATTTTTTGTAGCATTTTGACAAGCTCAATAATTTCGGTTTCCACAGCTGCATTTTCAATGATTGTTCGACCTTTTGCTAATGTCGCTGCAATAATTAAATTTTCCGTCGTCATCACACTTGGGAATGGAAGAATGATATGCCCACCCTGAAGTCCTTCTGGGCCAATACTGAAATGAATTCTATCGGTGTCATAATCGACATGAACTCCCATTTCTTTCAGTCCATCAATATGAAAATCCACGGGACGTTTTCCAATTTTATCGCCACCAAGCGTGGAATAAAGAGAGGCTTTTTGAAAACGATGGAGCAAGGGCGCAATGGCCAATATGGAAATTCGATTTCGAATGCAAATTTCCCTGGAAATAGAGTTGTGCTCAATTTTTTTTCCGCTCAATCGAATGGTGTGTTCATCCAGTTCATCAACGGTGCCACCAAGGTATTGAAAAAGCTCTTGTGCAATATAACGCTCTTGAACCGCAGGAGCGCTTTTAATCAAAATAGGTTCATCTGTAAGCATGGCCGCAATAATACATTTTGTGACCTGATTACTGCTTCCCGCAACGGAAACCCTCCCACCTTGTAATTTAGTTCCACCTACAATTTTTAATGCACTTTCCGATTCTTTTGGCGCATCCAAATTCAAATTATCTTTTTGCATTCACACCTCTGAACTCGTTTATTTTGGAAAGCGCACCTGAGACAAATTGTTTCGGCAATTGACAAAGATAATTGACAAAAAATTGATTGGCTAAACCAGGAACAATGACGGTATGTGCCGCATATAATCCTGCAAGCCCAATTTTCGCAACTTCTTCGGCAGACATTCCTTTTCCCAAGAATTTATTATTTTGAAATAGATTTTCTTCTTGAGCAGCTGAAGATCGAAAAGATGT